>NZ_LT607754.1:3000000-3245000 GCF_900090285.1 Micromonospora inositola
CAGCGAGCCGAAGGTGACGACCAGGACGATCGCGGCGACCAGCACGCCGAGCGCCTCGGTGGAGCCGACCTCCGGCTCCGCGTTCAGCACCTCGCCGCCGGGGGCGATCTGCCACCCCTGCGCCTCGGCCTGTGCGCCGACCTTCTCGTACGCGGCGCGCTGCTCGTCGGTCACCTCGTCCGCGCGACCTTGGAACTGCACCTGGATCAGCGCGTACCGGCCGTCCGGGGAGAGCGACTTGACCTGGTACGGGTCGACCGCGCCGACCACCCCGGGCAGGGTGGCCGCCTCCTGGGTGACCTGCTTGACGATCCCCTGCCCCTCGGGGCTCAGCAGTTGGCCGGCCTGCGGCGCCTTGACCGCGATGGTGCCGGTGGCCCCGCTGGCCGCCGGGAACCGGTCGGCGAGCAGGTCGATCGCGCGCTGCGATTCGGTGCCGGGCATGGTGAAGTTGCTCGCCGTCGGGCCATTGAGGGTCGCCGCGGCGACGCCGAACCCGACGAGTACGACGAGCCAGGCGACGGCGACGAGCCGCCGGCGGCGCAACGAGGCCCGGCCGAGCCGGTACAGCAGGGTCGCCATGAAGGGTTCCTTGTCCTCGGTCGTGGTGGAACTGGATCAGGTGGTGGGTTCGACAGCGCGGTGGGCCACGGCCAGCAGCGCCGGCCGCAGGTCCTCGTCGGGGATGTCGGCGAACTCCGCGCACGCCTCCGCGATCCCGGCGAGGACCACCAGCGCCGCGATCCGTGCGGCGGGCCGGTCGGAGTGGCCGGCAAGAGCGTCGATCAGCCGCTCGGAGATCTGCTGGACGTGGGCGAAGGCGGGCTGCTGGAGCAGGTCGGGGAATTCGCCGCGGAGCAGCGCGATCTCTCGTCGGAAGCGGACGGCGAGGTCGACGAAGCCCTCGGCGGCGACCCGCTGGGCGTCGGCGCCGGTGTGCCCGGCGATCCGCGTGTCGAGCGCCTCGAGCACCGCGATGGCCGGGGCCGTCAGCTCACGGAGCAGGGCTTCCTTGTTGGCGAAGTGGTAGAGCACCGCGGCCTTGGAACAGCCCACCTCGCGGGCGATGTCCTGCAACGAGGTGCCCTTGTAGCCGGTGACGGCGAACCGCCGCGCCGCCGCGGCGAGGATCTCGCCATGGGTCTCGGGTGTCGCGCGTGCCATGTCCACCAGCATGCCTGACCGATCGGTCAGCACCTGACCGATTGGTCAGAAGGATTGCGTGGCGTGCGCCACAGGGCTCAGTCGCCCGGGGCGCCGGTCCAGTCGGCCAGCCACTCGCCCGACCAGGTCAGCGTGCCGGCGCGCAGTTCGGCCGCCAGCCGCCGGACCCAGTCCAGCTCGGTACGCAGCAGCGCCAGCCGGTACTCGTCCTCGATCAGGAACAGGCGGGGCAGCTCCACCGTGGCCAGCACCGCCTCCCGCTCGCGCAGCCGGGCGGCGAGCGTCTCGGCCCGCCGTTCGAGCTGCCGGGTCGCCTCGGCCGGCGGCAGGATCGGCAGGAACGACAACGCCGCGGGGAACTCCGGGAACTCCCGCGCGGGGGTGGCGAGCGCGTCGGCGAGCCACTCGTCGAGGGTGCGCCGCCCGGTGTCGGTGAGCTCGTAGACCGTGCGCTCCGGCCGGCGCTCGTCGCGGGCGGTGTGGGCCACCCGGATCAGCTCGTCCCGGCGTAGCCGGTCGATGGTCTGGTAGATGCTGTTGCGCTGCGCGACGTTGACCACGTCCTGCTTGTCGCGCTCCCGGATCAGCTGCTGCATCCGGTACGCGTGCATCGGCTCCTCGACCAGGAGCGCCAGCACCATCATCGCCAGTGGGGAGCGACGGTGCGCGCGGGCGGCCATGTCATCACCTTAGGTGACGGGGTACCGATCAATGGTCATTCTATGTATAGTCATCTTATGACTAAGGCTCTCATCATCGGCGCCGGCCTGGCCGGCCCGGTCGCCGCCATGGCCCTGCGCCGCGCCGGGATCGACGCGGTGGTGCACGAGGCGTACGGGCGGGACGCGGTCGGCGTCGGCGCGTTCCTCACCCTCTCGGTCAACGGGGTCGACGCGCTGCGCGCGATCGGACTCGACGGCCTGGTGGCCGGACTGGGCCACCCGACGCCCCGGATGGCGCTCCACAACCACCGTGGACGGCGGCTCGGCGAGTTCGGCACCAGCGGCACCCGGACCCGCGGCTTCGGCAGCAGCACCATCGGCCGCTCCGACCTCTACCGCGCGCTGCGGGACGAGGCGCTGCGCCGAGGCGTCGAGATCGTGCACGGCGCCCGGCTGGTGGACGCCGAGCCGACCGGCTCGGGAGTGCGGGCCCGCTTCGCCGACGGCCGGGTCGCCGAGGGGGACCTGCTGATCGGCGCGGACGGGCTGCGCTCGCGGACCCGGACGATCATCGACCCGGCGGCGCCCGCCCCCCGCTACGTGCCGCTGCTGAACGCCGGCGGGTTCGCCCGGGGGCTGCGGCTGCCCGGCGAGCGCGGGGTGATGCACATGGTCTTCGGCCGGCGGTGCTTCTTCTGCTGGATGGCGGTGGGCGAGGACGAGGTGTGGTGGTTCGCCAACCCGCCGCAGCCCACCGAGCTGACCCGCGAACAGCTCGCCGCGATCCGCCCGGAGCAGGCCCGGTCCCGGTTGCGCGAGCTGCTCGCCGGCGACACCGGCCCGGCCCTGGCGGTCATCGACCGGACCGAGCGGATCGAGTACGGCTGGCCCACGTACGACCTGCCGTCGGTGCCGGTCTGGCGCCGGGACCGGATGATCATCATCGGCGATGCGGCGCACACCGCGGCGCCCTCCTCGGGGCAGGGCGCGGCGATGGCGTTCGAGGACGCCGTCCAGCTCGCCCGCTGCCTGCGCGACCGGCCGGACGTCCCGGCGGCGTTCGAGGCGTACGAGCGGCTGCGCCGGCGCCGGGTGGAGCGGGTGGTCGCGCAGGGGAAGCGGACCAGCACGACCAAGGTGGCCGGGCCGGTCGGCCGGGTGGTGCGCGACCTCGCGCTGCCGCTCATCGCCTGGCAGGTGGCCCGGGACGACGGCAGGTCACTGGCCTGGCTCTACGACCACCACATCGACTGGGACGCGCCGGTGAAGGAGTGACTCAGCCGGTCGGCGCGCCGTGCTCCTGGTCGTACGCGGCCCGGGCCTCGCTGATCGCCGTGCGGTGCCGTTCCGCCCAGCCGGTCAGCGCGACCAGCGACTCGTAGAGCTCCAGCGCCATCGGGGTGGCGGTGTACTCCACCTTCGGCGGCACGGTCGGGTAGACCTTCCGGTGCAGCAGGCCGTCGCGTTCCAGGTTGCGCAGGGTCAGCGTGAGCATCCGCCGGCTGATCCCCTCGACCTGTCGCTCCAGCTCGGTGAAGCGGACCGGCCCCTCGCTGGCGGCGACCAGGATGCCGATGCTCCACTTCCCGCCCACCCGGTCCAGCGCCTCGCGGACGGTGCAGGCCCGGGCCTGCACCGCCGTGACGGACACACAACTGTTCCCCTGGGACACCAAAGTGCCTCCTTCCGCTCCGGCTCATGGTCACAGACGATGGCCTCGGTAACAAACCGTGCACCAAGGAGGACCTTCCATGACGGGGACCCATCGTTGGTCGGCGCTGCTGGTGCTCTGCGCCGGCAGCCTGATGATCATCCTGGACGGCAGCATCGTCGCGGTGGCGCTGCCGGCGATCCAGCGCGACCTCGGCTTCTCCACCTCGGGCCTGGCCTGGGTGGTGAACGCCTACCTCGTCGCCTTCGGCGGCCTGCTGCTGCTCGGTGGGCGGCTCGGCGACCTGGCCGGCCGGCGCCGGGTCTTCCTCGCCGGGGTCGCCCTCTTCACCCTCGCCTCGCTGGCCTGCGCGCTGGCGGCCGGCCCGGCGACGCTCGTCGTCGCCCGCTTCCTCCAGGGCGCCGGCGGGGCGCTCGCCACCGCGGTCGGGCTCGGCATGGTCGTCGCGCTCTTCCCCGCCCCGGCCGAACGGGCCCGGGCCATCGCGGTGTTCAGCTTCACCGGTGCGGCCGGCGCCTCGCTCGGCCTGCTGGCCGGCGGGTTCCTCACCGAACTGGCCGGCTGGCGGTCGATCTTCCTGATCAACCTGCCGATCGGGCTGCTGATCGTCGCCGGGGCGCTGCTGCGGGTGCCCGCGGACCGGGGCGTCGGGCTGGCGGCGGGGCTGGACCTGGTCGGCACGGTGCTGGTCACCGCCGGCCTGATGGCCGCGGTGGTCACCGTCGTCGGCACCGGCGAGCACGGCTGGATCTCGCCCCGGACCCTCGGCGCCGCCGGACTGGCCGCCGCCCTGCTCGCGGCGTTCGCGTTCCGGCAGACGGTCGCCGCCGTACCGCTGCTACCGCCCCGGATCCTGCGGACGCCCGACCTGGTCGCCGCCAACCTGGTGCAGCTCCTGACCGTCGCCGCGTTCTTCGGCTTCCAGTTCCTGCTCGCCCTCGACCTGCAACTGGTGCTCGGCCTCGACCCCGCCGCCACCGGCCTGGCCTTCCTGCCCACCCCGGTGCTGATCGCGGTGGTCGCGCTCGGCCTGGCCGGCCGGCTGATCGCCCGCTTCGGCGGGCGGGCGGTGCTGGTCACCGGACTGGGGCTCGCCGTCGTCGGCTTCCTGCTGCTGGCCCGGCTGCCGGCCGACGGGCACTATCCGACCGAGGTGCTCCCCGCGACGCTGGTCTTCGGCGTGGCCGGTGGCCTGACCCTGCCGGCGGTCACCACGCTCGCCATGGCCGGCGCGGACCCGGCCGACGCCGGGCTCGCCTCGGGGCTGGCCAACACCACCCAGCAGGTCGGCGGCGCGCTCGGGCTGGCCGCGCTGGCCACCCTCGCCGCCCACCGAGCCGGCGGGCTGCGCGGCGCCGGCTGGTCCGAGGTGGAGGCCCTGGCCGGCGGGTACCGGACCGCGTTCGGCGTGGCCGCCGCCCTGGTCGCGACCGCGCTGCTGGTCGCCGTCGCCACCCTGCGCCGGACACCCGCGCCGGTGCCCGTCCCGGCGCGCTGAGCGGCACCGCCACCTGGGCCCGGTGACCGACCGGGAGCGCCGGCCGGAGCCGGCGCTCCCCGGCCGGCGCGGGACTCAGCCCGGACCCGGCGGCGCGGTCAGGCCGGAGCCGAGGCGGTACGCAGCACCTCGGTCAGCGCCTCCAGCGCCGCCGGGTAGGCGTACGAGGGCGGAGTGGCGTACCCGACGACCAGGCCCGGCGGGTGGCCGCCGGGGTGGTGGCCGTGCGGGTCCAGCCCCGCCAGGGCCAGCCCCCGCGCAGCCGCCCGGGCCAGCACCTCCGCCTCGGTCGGCCCGCCCCGCGGCAGCGGGACCACGGCGTGCAGCCCGGCGGAGACCCCGCCGGCCAGCCGCCCGCCCAGCCGGTCCAGCAGCAGGTCCCGGCGCTGCCGGTAATGGCGGCGGACCGTACGCACCTGCCGGTCGTACCCATGGCTGTCGATCAGGTCGGCGAGCGCGAGCTGCCCGACCACCTCGGTCTGCACATCCAGGTGGCGCTTGGCCTCCACCACCGGCTCCACCAGCCGGGCGGGCAGCACCAGCCAGGCCAGCCGCAGTGCCGGCCCCAGGGTCTTCGCGGCGGTGCCCACGTAGGCGACCTGCTCCGGCGCGGTGCCCTGGACCGCGCCCACCGGCTGCCGGTCGTAGCGGAACTCGCCGTCGTAGTCGTCCTCGACCACCAGGGCGCCGGCGTCCCGGGCCCAGCCGGTCAGCGCATGCCGGCGGGCCGGGTGCAGGGTCACCCCGCTCGGGTACTGATGGGCCGGGGTCACCACCGCCGCCGCGACGTCGGCCAGCTCGCCCGCGCCGAGCAGCTCGGTGCGGGCGCCCCGGTCGTCCACCGGCAGCGGCACCACCCGACCGCCCTGGCGGCGCACCACCTCCCGGTGGAACGGCAGCCCCGGGTCCTCCATCGCCAGCACCGGCTGGCCGGCGTCCCGAAGCACGGTGGTGAGCAGGACGAGGGCCTGGACGTACCCGGTGGTGACCACGATCCGCTCCGGGTCGGCCAGCACGCCCCGGGCCCGGCCCAGGTAGCCGGCGAGCGCCGCGCGCAGCTCCGGCCGGCCCCGCGGGTCGCCGTAGCCGTACGCGGTCGCCGGGGCGGTGGCCAGCGCCCGGCGGGTGGACCGCAACCAGGCGGCGACGGGGAAGGCACCCACGTCGGGGCTGCCCGGCCGCAGGTCGTACCGGGGTGGGGCGGTGGCCGGCGCCGGGGCGGGACCTGGTGGGACGGCCGGCCGCTGCGGGCTCACCTCGGTGCCCGCGCCGACCCGGGCCACCAGCCAGCCCTCGGCGACCAGTTGGTCGTAGGCGGCGCTGACCGTGCCCCGGGCGACGCCCAGCTCGGCGGCGAGCGCCCGGGTCGCCGGGAGCCGGGTCGACGGCGGCAGCCGGCCGTCGCGGATCGCGGCGCGCAACGCCCGCTCCAGCCCGGCCCGCCGGCCGCCGGTCGCGTCCAGCTCCAGGTGCAGGTCGACGCCGAAATCGGCCCAGTCCATCGGCACGGGATTGGAGCTTAGGGGCGGGCCGCCGGCCGGTCGACAATCGGGCCATGACCGACTCCCGTCCCGCCGCCGCGCTGCGCGCCCTGCACCGCCCCGGCGACCCGCTGATCCTGCCGAACGCCTGGGACGCCGGGTCGGCCCGGGCGGTCGCCGCCGCCGGCTTCCCGGCGGTCGCGACCAGCAGCGCCGCCGTCGCCGAGTCGCTCGGCCACGCCGACGGCGAGGCCACCCCGGTCGCCGAGATGCTCGACGCGGTGGCCCGGGTGGTCCGGTCCGTCCCGGTCCCGGTCACCGCCGACCTGGAGCGCGGGTACGGACTGCGCCCGGCCGAGCTGGTCGAGCGGCTGCTGGCCACCGGGGCGGTCGGCTGCAACATCGAGGACTCCGACCCCCGTACCCACCAGCTGTACGACGCCGGGGAGCAGGCGGACCTGCTCGCCGGGATCCGGGCCGCGGCCCGGGACGCCGGGGTCGACCTGGTGCTCAACGCCCGGGTCGACGTCCACCTGCGTGCCGCCGGCCCGCCCGAGGGACGGCTCGCCGAGGCGGTACGCCGGGCGCGGCGCTACCGTGCGGCCGGCGCGGACTGCGTCTATCCCATCCTGCTGGCCGACCCCGAACAGATCCGCGCGCTGGTCGCCGAGGTGGACGCTCCGGTGAACGTGCTGGCCCGGGCCGGCATGCCGGGCCCGGCCGAGCTGGCTGCGCTCGGGGTGGCCCGGGTCAGCTTCGGCTCGGGACTGTACGCGGCGGCCCGCGCCCGTACCGTCGAGATGCTCGCCTCGATCCGGGCGGGCGACGAGGCGTTCCGAGAGGAGGCACGGTGACCTACCCACCGCCGCGCTATTTCGGGGACCGGGGTGAGCCGACCGCCACCTACCGGCCGGCAGACCAGCCACCGGAGCTGGTCCATCCCACCGGCGGTACGGCGCACTACCTGGCCAGCGGCGCGTCGACCAACGGGCAGTTCGGGCTCTACCGCTGGGAGATGGGGCCGCGGCCGAGCGGCCCGGAGCCGCACTTCCACCGGTCCATCTCGGAGTCCTTCTTCATCCTGGCGGGAACGGTGCGCATCTACGACGGCCGGCGGTGGATCGACACCGTGCCCGGCGACTTCGTGCACGTCCCGGAGGGTGGTGTGCACGCGTTCCGCAACGAGTCCGGCGAGCCGGCCTCGATGCTGTTGCACTTCGCGCCCGGCGCGCCCCGGGAGGGGTACTTCGAGGGCCTGCTCGACCTGGCCGGGAAGAGCGAGGAGGAGCGGACCGAGTTCTTCCTGCGGCACGACACGTTCTGGGTCTGAGCCGGCCACGCGGACGCCGTGTCGGGTTGCCCCGGTCGCCCCGGCCCGGGAAGGTGAGCGGATGGGTGCCGCTGACGAGACCCGCGACGGGCTGTCGCTGACCAACCTGGACCAACCGCTGCTCGCCGGCGGGGACGTCACCAAGCGGGACCTGGTCGACTACCTGGACGCGGTGCGCGACCGGATCCTGCCCGGCCTGCGGGACCGGCCGCTCTCGGTGATCCGGCTGCTGCGCGGGCAGGACCCGTTCATGCAGAAGAACCTGCCGAAGTACACCCCGGAGTGGGTACGTCGCACCTCGGTGTGGGCCGAGGCGTCGCACCGGCAGGTGTCGTACGCACTCTGCGACGACCGGCGCACCCTGCTCTGGTTCGCCAACCAGCGGGCGATCGAGTACCACCCGACGCTCGGCACGGCGACGCACCCCGACCGTCCCACCCATCTGGTGCTCGACCTCGACCCGCCGGAGGGGGACGCGTTCGGCGCGGTCGTCCGGGCCGCCGAGCTGGTCCGGCGGGCGCTCGCCGGGGTCGGACTGACCGGGGCGGTGAAGACCAGCGGCGCGAAGGGTCTGCACGTCTTCGTACCGGTGGTCGGGGAGACCACCGCGGAGGAGGCGGCCGCGGCCACCCGGGCCCTCGCGATGCACACCGAGCGGCTCGACCCGGCGCTTGCCACCACCGCCTTCATCCGCCAGGACCGGGGCGGCCGGGTCTTCATCGACCCGACCCGGGCCGGCGGGGCGACCGTGGTGGCCACGTACAGTCCCCGGATCCGGCCCGGCCTGCCGGTCTCCTTCCCGGTGGCCTGGGACGACCTGCCGGCGGTGACCCCGGCGGACTTCACCGTGCGGACCGTCCCGGCGCTGGTCGCCGAGCGGGATCCGTGGGCCGCGGCGATGCCCGCGCCGCAGCGGCTCCCCGCCGACCTGGTCGCCGAGGGGCGGACCATCCCGGTGGCCCGGGTGCAGGCGATGCACGAGGGTAAGCGCCGGGCGCGGGCCCGCCGAGAGGGCGGCTGACGATCTCCCCACCCGCGCGGATCGAACCGGTCCAGCCCGGCCGGCGCCGGCCGGGGCGCCACCGAGGGTCACGCCGGGGCGTCGGCCTGACCGGTCCCCGGCTGACCCGCTACGCCGGCGTTGAGCGGGTCGGCCAGCAGTTTGTCGAAGGCCAGTTCGGCGGCGCCGATCAGGGGCGCGTCGCGGCCGAGCGCCGCCGCCTGCAACCGCACGTGCTCGCGGGAGGCGGGCAGCGCCATCTCGTCCAGGCGGCGGCGGACCGTGTCCGCGCCGGCGGCGAAGACCTCGCGCAGGTAGCCGCCGAACACCACGGTGTCCGGGTTGACCACGTTCACCAGGTTGGCCACGCCGAAGCCGAGCCAGTCGGCGACCTGCTGGACCGCCGCCCGGGCGGTGGGCTCGGCGTCGGCGGCCGCGCGCAGGACCTCGGCGACCGCCGCCCGTTCCGCCGGATCCCGGCCGGCGTGCCGCAGCAGCGCCGCCTCGCCGATCTCGGTCTCCCAGCAGCCGCGCGAGCCGCAGCCGCAGGGCAGGCCGTCCCGGTTGACCACCATGTGGCCGACCTTGCCGCTGTGCCCCCGGTGGCCGACGACCAGCCGCCCGCCGATGATGATGCCGGCGCTGACGCCGAGGTCCCCGTGCAGGTAGACGAAATCGTCGACGCCCGCCGCCACGCCGCGTACGTGTTCGGCGAGGCCGGCGATGTCGGCCATGTCGGCGGCGACGAAGCCCGGGCCGGCGGCGAGCTCGGCCCCGAGCGCGGCGCCGAGCGCCTCGTCGGCGCCGCCGATGCGGATCCGTCCGTCAGGGTCGCGGGTGGTGTCGGCGACGGCGACCGCGCCGCCCACGAACACCGCGTCCGCGGCGACGGAGCGTTCCATGTCCCGGACCAGGTCGGCCAGCGGGCCGACGGCGTCGAGGGCCGACATGCCGCAGGGGCGGCCGGCCTCGCGCAGGTCGAGGATGCGACCGCCGAGGCCGATCCGGGCGGCGCGCAGCCGGTCCGCCTCGATGCTCAGCGCGTGTGCGTAGACGCGGTCGGAGCGTGGGCTCACGACCAGCGAGGGACGCCCGGCGCGGCGGGCGGTGGTCGGCGCCTCCTCGGTGACGAGACCGGTGGCGGCGAGGTCGGCCGCGAGCGCGCCGATGGTGCTGCGGTTGAGGCCGAGCCGGGTGGTCAGCTCGGCCCGGGAGGTCGGACCGTGCACGTGGACGTGGCGCAGCACGGCGCCGAGGTTCTGCCGGCGGATCTCCTCCTGGCTGGCGCCGGGCGACGACGGCAGGGGGAACGCCGGGTTGCGGCCCGGCCGGGGGACACCGGAACGCACGGGTGTCGCCACGGTCGGGCCTCCTTCCTGGTTGTCGGGCGCCATGACGACGAAGGGTCCCGGAAGGAGGATTCCGGGACCCGACGATCGTTGCTGACTAGCCTGTGGTGCCTATTACTTGGTGAGCGGCGCGAGCTTCGGGTCGTTCGCGTACGCCTCGGCGGCGTTGGCCTTGGTGACGGCCACCGGCGGGAGCAGGTAGGTGTCCACGACCTTGCTGCCGTTGTTGTAGGACTTGGTGTCGTTCACCTCGGGGGTGTTACCGGCCTGCAGGGCCTTCACCATGGCGATGGTCTGCTTGACCAGGTTCCGGGTGTCCTTGTTGATCGTCATGTACTGCTCGCCAGCCATGATCGACTTGACCGACTCGACCTCGGAGTCCTGGCCGGTCACGACCGGGACCTGCTTGCCGGCACCCTTGATCGAGGTGATGATCGCGCGGCCCAGCGTGTCGTTCGGGGAGAGGACGCCGTCCAGCTCCTTGTTGCCGTAGGTCGAGGTCAGCAGCTGGTCCATGCGGGCCTGCGCACCCTCGGCCTTCCAGCCCTGGATGGCGGTCTGCTTGACGTCGGTCTGCTTGGAGGCGACGACCACGTTGCCCTTGTCGATCTCCGGCTTGAGGACGTCCATGGCGCCGTTGAAGAAGACACCGGCGTTGTTGTCGTCCGGCGAGCCGGAGAAGAGCTCGATGTTGTACGGGCCGTTCGGCTTCTTGGCCTTCATGCCGTCCAGCAGGGCCTGGCCCTGGAGCTGGCCGACCTTGAAGTTGTCGAACGCGACGTAGTAGTCGAGGTCCGGGGTGTTGGTGATCAGGCGGTCGTAGGCGATGACCTTCGCGCCGGCCGCGTGCGCGGCGGCGACCTGGGTCGACAGCTGCGCGGCGTCGGTCGCGCCGATGACGATGACCTTGGCGCCCTTGGTCACCATGGCGGTGATCTGGGCCTGCTGGTCGGCGACCGTGGTGGACGCGCCGGCGTACTGGACGTCGCTCTTGAAGCCGGCCTCCTTCAGGCCGTTGGTGAACAGGTCACCGGCGAGGACCCAGTTCTCCGAGGTCTTCGACGGCAGGGCGACGCCGATCAGGGAGTCCGCGGCGAAGCCCTTGGTGTCACCCTTCGAGCCGCCGGAGTCACCGTCGCGGCCGGAGCCGCAGGCGGTGGCGGTCAGGGCCAGCGCCGCGATGGCGCCGATGGCCACCGACTTGCCAATGAGATTGCGCATGACTGGGAAGAGCCCTTCTGGAGAGGTGATACGGGGGAGTGGTCCGGTGACCGTCAGCCGGACACCGCCGTCCGGGCGGGCTCGCGCTCCGCGTCGGACGATGACGTGGGTGGGGTGGGTGTGTCACGACGGAACGAGCGCGTGAGGCTCCCGATGACCGAGAAGCGTCCCTGGCTCTTGTTGTAGACGTCGAGCGCGACGGCCAGCAGCAGGACGAGGCCCTTGATGATCTGGACCCGGTCGGTCCCGACGCCGAGGAGCTGGAGGCCGTTGTTGAGCACGGCCATGACCAGACCACCGACGATCGAGCCGCTGATGGTGCCGATACCGCCGGAGACGGCCGCGCCACCGATGAAGACGGCGGCGATCGCGTCCAGTTCCCAGCCGTTGCCGTCCTGCGGGCCGGAGGCCGCCGAACGGGCCACGAAGATCATGCCGGCCAGCGCGGCCAGGACCGACATGTTCATCATGACGAAGAAGTTGACCCGCTTGAGCTTCACGCCGGAGAGCTCCGCGGCCCGGGAGTTGCCGCCGACCGCGTAGATGTGCCGGCCGCCGGCGGTGTTGCGGGTGTAGAAGGAGTAGGCCAGCACCAGCGCCACCAGGATGATGCCGGAGACCGGGAAGCTGGTGCCGACCCGGCCGCTGGCGAAGCGCAGCGCCGCGAAGACGATCACGCCGACCATGACGGCCATCCGGAGCACCGAGATCCACATCGGGGCGGGGGCGGCGTCCATCTCCCGGCGCGTCTTGCGCGCCTGGAACTCCCGCCACACCACGGCCACGCAGGCGGCGAGGCCGAGCAGCAGGGTCAGGTTGTTGTAGCCGGTGCCCGGCCCGACCTCGGGCAGGAACCCGGAGCCGATCACCCGGAAGCCCTCGGGCACCGGGATGGTGTTCGCGTTGCCGATGAACTGGTTGCCGCCCCGGAAGAGCAGCATGCCCGCCAGGGTGACGATGAACGCCGGCACCCCGATGTAGGCCACCCAGAAGCCCTGCCAGGCGCCGATGATCGCGCCGATCGCCAGGCCGAACAGGATGGCGACGGGCCAGGGCAGCGACCATTCCGCCATCGACTTGGCCACCAGGATGCCGGTTAAGGCGGCGATCGAGCCGACCGAGAGGTCGATGTGCCCGGCGACGATCACCATCAGCATGCCGATGGCCAGGATCAGGATGTACGAGTTCTGGTTGAACAGCGCGATCAGGTTGTCCGATCGCAGGGTCAGCCCGTCCGTCAGCACCTGGAACAGGACGACGATCGCCACCAGGGTGAAGATCATCCCGAACTGGCGGGCGTTGGACGTGGTGCCTCCGAAGAGGTTCTTCTGCAGGTCCTTAAGTCGGCTCATCGTGTCTGCATCTTCTTCGTCGAGGTCATCTGCTTCATGAGGGTTTCCGGGTCCGCGTCCTGCCGGTCGATCTCGCCGGTGATGGTGCCTTCGAACACGGTGTAGATGCGGTCGCAGAGCCCGATCAGCTCAGGCAGCTCCGAGGAGATGACGACGACGCCCTTCCCCTGGTCGGCGAGCCGCTGGATGATGCCGTAGATCTCGTACTTTGCGCCCACGTCGATGCCGCGGGTCGGCTCGTCGAGGATCAGCAGGTCCGGGTCCGTGAACATCCACTTGGCCAGGACGACCTTCTGCTGGTTGCCGCCCGAGAGCTTGGAGACGCTCTCGTCGACCGTCGGGGTCTTGGTCCGCAGTTCCTTGCGGTAGGCCTCGGCCGCCTTGTACTCCGCGACCTCGTCGAGGACGCCGTGATGCGAGATCTTTGACAGCTTGGCGGCCACCGTGGACGCCTTGATGTCGTCGAGCAGGTTCAGGCCGATCGCCTTGCGGTCCTCGCTGACGTACGCGAGCCCGTGGGCGATCGCGTCGGCCACCGACTTCAGGACGATCTCCTTGCCGTCCTTGATGATCGTGCCCGACTCGTAGACGCCGTAGGAGCGGCCGAAGACGCTCATCGCCAGCTCGGTGCGGCCCGCGCCCATCAGCCCGGCGAAGCCCACGATCTCGCCGCGGCGGACGACGAAGCTCTCGTTCTTGCAGACCTGCCGCTCGGCGGAGATCGGGTGCCGGACGTTCCAGTCGCGGACCTCGAAGAAGACCTCGCCGATCTTCGGGGTGTGGTCCGGGAACCGGCTGCTCAGCTCGCGACCGACCATGCCCCGCACGATCCGGTCCTCGTCGGCGCCGTCGGCCTTGACGTCCAGCGTCTCCACCGTCCGGCCGTCCCGCAGGATGGTGATCTGGTCGGCGATCGCCTCGATCTCGTTCAGCTTGTGCGAGATCATGATCGAGGTGATGCCGCGGGACCGGAAGCCCCGCAGCAGGTCCAGCAGGTGCCGGGAGTCGGCCTCGTTCAGCGCCGCGGTCGGCTCGTCCAGGATGAGCAGCTTGACGTCCTTGGCGAACGCCTTGGCGATCTCCACCAGCTGCTGCTTGCCGACCCCGATGTCCTTGATCAGGGTGTCCGGGTCCTCCTGCAGGCCGACCCGGGCCATCAGGTCCAGCGCCATCCGGTTGGCGGCCTTCCAGTCGATCGCCCCCCGCTTGCGGGGTTCGTTGCCGAGGAAGATGTTCTCGGCGATCGACATGTCCGGGATGAGCGCGAGCTCCTGGTGGATGATCACGATCCCGGCGTGCTCGCTGGAGCGGATGTCGGAGAAGCGGGTCTCCGCACCCTGGTAGATGATCTGACCGTCGTACGTGCCGTACGGGTAGACCCCGCTGAGGACCTTCATCAGCGTGGACTTGCCGGCACCGTTCTCACCGCAGATGGCGTGGATCTCGCCGGCGCGCACCACCAGGTTGACGTCGGAGAGGGCCTTGACTCCGGGGAACTCCTTGGTGATGGAACGCATCTCCAGGAGGATGGGCACGTCGCTCATCGCTCGTACCACCTCGCCAACGTCATGGATGCCTCCGGGGGGATGGCCTTCACTGTTTTTGTTGCCGTCGGCAACGTATTCCGATCTGAAGGCCATTCGCAAGTGCTGGGAGGCCCGTGCGGGTAACAATCCCGCAATATGCGCGTGCTCTCCGTCACCATGCCGTCACGCTGCCCTCAGCAGCCACTACGGCATCCCACGCCCCGTCCGCAAGGCATGATCGCGCGGGGTCGCCGGCTGTGACGTGGGCATCCCTGCGTGGCGGGACTCCAGCACCCGGGCGGCCTCGTCGTCGAGCTCGGGGCGGCTGCGGCGGCCGACGACGGCGTTGCCGGCGGGATGCGAGCGGGGCCGGCGAGGCCCTTTCACACGAGAAACGCCCCGGCGTGTGCCGGGGCGTTTCTCGTTCGTTTTGTTGTGCCCCCGGCAGGATTCGAACCTGCGCCCCCGCCTCCGGAGGGCGGTGCTCTATCCCCTGAGCTACGGGGGCTCAGCGACCCGAGAAGAGTAGCAAACCCCCTCCGGGATCGCCCAATCGGTATAGGGCGGCCCGCGACGTGTCGCTGCCGCCGGTGGTCGGGGCCGCCCCGGGCTCCGCCGACGGCGGGCGGCGGAGCCGATCATGGGCGCGCCGCCCTCCGGGAGCCGATCCTGGGCTCGCCGGCGGGCGGAGCGGGTCAGGCGGCGACCAGGGCGCGGCCGCAGCTGGGCAGCGGGTGCAGGACGATGCGGCGGGGCAGCCGGCGCGGCCACTCGTTCTTCGGCCAGGAGCCGTCCACGATCAGGTGCACCGTCCGCTCCTCGGCGCCGCTGAGCCGCAGCACGAAGTCGCGGGGGAGCGGCGGGTCGACCGTGGGCGTGGTGATCAGGAAACGCACCCGGCCCCGGGAGGAGACCGCGGAGACCACGTCCGCCGCCGGCATGGTGCCGCGCAGCCGTACCCGGCCGATCCAGTAGACCTCGGCCAGGTGCTCCTGGGCGGCCCGGGTGATGGCCGGGTACTCGCCGCGTACCCACCGCTCGACCGCGCCGACGCAGAGCCCGCAGGCGCGCTCCCGGGGCTCCCGCGGACCCAACCCCCAGGCCCGCAGGTACGCCCCGACCGTGTCGGGGTCCATCGTCAGGTCGAACCGGCGCTGGATGAGGGTGGTCAGGCTCTGTCGCGTCCAGAGCTCCTCGTCCAGGCCCAACTCGTCGGGGTGGACGCCCCGCAGCGCGTCGATCAGTTCGAGTTCCTGTTCGCGGCTGAGCGTTCCCGACTCGCCCTGCCGCTGTCCGCGACGGACGGCTGCCACCGCCCCGTCACCGCCGATGGTGTGGCGTCGGCACCAGCTGGTGACCGAGCGCCCTGCGTCTCTCAGTGCAACCCCCACGTCCTGCGCAACGAGCCCGAATCGCAACTGGTCACGATATGTGGGGAGAAAAGTCTCCAAGCAACGGAATCGGTCGGATACCCCAAACCGTTATCAACCGGCATAACGGACAGGTGGCCGCCGGAGACGCCGAGGGGCCCGCGTCGCGGACGACGCGGGCCCCTCGGTGCGGGACGGTACGACGGATCAGCCGCCCAAGCGCTTGAGCGCCGCCTGGAGGTTGGTGAGGTCCGTCTGCTGGGTGTTCTTCATGGTCTGCGCGACCTTCAGCACCTCGTCGTCGTGGCCCTCGTCGAGGACGCCCTGGATCATGTGGATCCCGCCGAGGTGGTGCCGGATCATCAGCTGGAGGAAGAGCACGTCGAACTGGTGTCCCCGCGACTCGCTCAGCTTCGTGATCTCCGCCGGGGTGGCCATGCCGGGCATCAGCCCGTCCTTCACCAGCCCGGCGCCGTCCGGCATCCAGGCCATCGCCGGCTGGTCGCCGGTCGGGTCCAGCTTCCACAGCCGCAGCCAGGTCTGCATGGTGCCGATCTCGCCCTGCTGGCCGGTGGCGATGTCGCCGCCGATCTGCCGTACCTCGGCGTCCTCGCCCTGCTGGAAGGCCATCAGCCCCAGCTGCACCGCCTGGGCGTGATGGGTGGTCATGTCCCGGGCGAAGCCCGCCTCGACCGAGTTCTCACCCGGACGGGTGACCGTCGGGGTGAGCAGGCCGCCCGCGTACCCGAGCAGGAGCCCGACCACGACGGCGGCGGCCAACGCCAGCGCGCCGAACCGGCGCGCGGCCCCCCGGCCGCCGTCGGCGGTGACGGGGGTCTCGTCGGGCGCGGTGCCCGTCGTGACGGGAGCAGTCATCGGAGTCCTTACTGGGTCGGCTGGTCCGCCTGGTTGCCCAGGTCACGCGGCGTGGTGCCGGTCGCGGTGACGCCCTGGGCGCAGCTGATGGCCGGGCCCTCGATGGAGGCGTTGACCCGCAGCGTCTTGATGAACTCGTCGATCCGACTGTCGTCGGCGTTGTCCACCTTGAGCTGGAAGCCCCAGGCCTGCAGCGAGATCGGCTTGTCCAGTCCGTCGAACGGGCTGAGCATCGTCTTTTCCTTGCCCTGCACCTTGCTCTTGAGCTTGGCCACCTGGTCGGCGGGCAGATCCGGACGGTAGGTGATCCAGACGGCTCCGTGTTCCAGGCTGTGCACCGCGTGCTCGTTGGCGATCGGGGCGTCGTAGACGTCGCCCATGCAGTTCTGCCAGACCGCATTGTGCGGACCGGCGACCGGCGGGAGGATGTCGTACTTGATCGCGCCCTGCTGGTGCTTGCCGCCCTCGACCAGCGCCTTGTCCTTCTTGCGGTAGTCGACCACGCCCTTGATGGCGTCGGCCCGCTCCTGCCACGGCTGCGAACCGCGGTAGGCCGCGAAGGCTCCGTACCCGATGATGCCGGCCGCCAGCACGCCGACGGCGACGAAGAGCGCGATCGGACCCCACGCGCGGCCCTGGCTCACCTTGACCGGCGCGATCGGCTTGCGGCCCTTGCCGCCGGCGGTCTGCCGCGGACTGCCCTTGCCGGCCCCGGCCTTGCCACCGGACGGCTTGTCGGCAGCGGCCGGCCGGCCGGCGGCCGGCTTCTTGCCGGTGCTGACCACGGTCGGGCGGCGTTCCGGGCCGCCCGGGGTGCTGATGCTCATCGTGCCTCGTCAGGTCGGTCGGTCAGGGAGTTGGCGGGCCGGTTCACATGCTGGGTCGCCGCCGCGGTGCCCGAGTCTA
The DNA here is from genome assembly GCF_900090285.1 of Micromonospora inositola. Taxonomy (NCBI): domain Bacteria; kingdom Bacillati; phylum Actinomycetota; class Actinomycetes; order Micromonosporales; family Micromonosporaceae; genus Micromonospora; species Micromonospora inositola. The sequence continues at coordinate 3,017,408 of NZ_LT607754.1, forward strand.
CCCCCGATAACATGGTTCGGTGACTCCCGCAGAACTCGCCGAGGTCGTCCTCTCCGCAGCCCACGCCGTCTTCATCGACCGGGGGCTGGATCCGTCCGCGCTGCCCGCGCAGACCGTCGTCGAGCGACCCCGCAACCCCGAGCACGGCGACTACGCCTCGACGCTGGCGCTGCAGCTCAGCAAGAAGGTGGGCGTACCCCCGCGGGAGCTGGCCGCCGCCCTGGCCGAGCGGCTCGGCCGGGCGCCCGGCATCAAGTCGGTGGAGATCGCCGGCCCGGGCTTCCTGAACATCCGGCTCGACGCGGCCGCCGCCGGGCAGCTCGCCAAGGTGATCGTCGAGGCCGGCCCGGAGTACGGCCGCAGCGACACCCTCGCCGGTCAGAAGATCAACCTGGAGTTCGTCTCGGCGAACCCGACCGGACCGGTGCACATCGGCGGGGTTCGCTGGGCGGCCGTCGGCGACGCGCTCAGCCGGCTGCTCCGCACCACCGGGGCGGAGGTCGGCACCGAGTACTACTTCAACGACGCCGGCTCCCAGATCGACCGGTTCGCCCGGTCGCTGCTCGCCGCCGCCAAGGGCGAGCCGGCCCCGGAGGACGGCTACGGCGGGGCGTACATCGCGGAGATCGCCGTCGAGGTGGTCAAGCGCCGGCCGGACGTGCTGGAGCTGGACGACGCCGCCGCCCAGGAGGTGTTCCGGGTGGAGGGCGTCGCGCTGATGTTCGAGGAGATCAAGTCCTCGCTGCGCGACTTCGGCGTCGAGTTCGACACCTACTTCAACGAGAAGGATCTGCACGACCGGGGCGAGCTGGAGCAGGCGCTGGCCCGGCTGCGTGAGCAGGGGCACGTCTTCGAGGCCGAGGGCGCGACCTGGCTGCGCACCACCGACTTCGGCGACGACAAGGACCGGGTGCTGCGCAAGTCCAACGGCGAGTGGACGTACTTCGCCGCCGACTGCGCGTACTACCTGGACAAGCGCGAGCGCGGTTTCGAGCGCGTGGTGATCATGCTGGGTGCCGACCACCACGGCTACCTCGGCCGGATGAAGGCGATGGCCGCCTGCTTCGGCGACGACCCGGAGCGCAACCTGGAGATCCTCATCGGCCAGCTGGTCAACCTGGTCCGCGACGGCGCGCCGGTGCGGATGAGCAAGCGGGCCGGCACCGTGGTCACCCTGGAGGACCTGGTCGACGCGATCGGCGTGGACGCCGCCCGGTACGCGCTGGCCCGCTACTCCAGCGACTCGCCGATCGACATCGACGTGGAGCTGTGGACCCGGGCCACCCGCGACAACCCGGTCTACTACGTGCAGTACGTCGCGGCCCGGACCGCCAGCGTGGGGCGCAACGCCGCCGAAGTGGGGCTGACCCGGGGCGACGCCGCCCACTTCCACGCCGAGCTGCTCTCCCACGAGAAGGAGAACGAGCTGCTCAAGGCGCTCGCCGAGTTTCCCGCGGTGGTCGCCTCCGCGGCGGAGCTGCGCGGGCCGCACCTGGTCGCCCGCTATCTGGAGCGGTTGGCCGGGGCGTACCACCGGTTCTACGACAACTGCCGGATCCTGCCGCGGGGCGACGAGGAGGTCACCGACCTGCACCGGGCCCGGCTCTGGCTGAACGACGCCACCCGGGTGGTCATCGCCAACGGCCTGCGCCTGCTCGGCGTCTCCGCCCCGGAGAGGATGTAGTCCGCCGATGCGTGCTCATGAAGCCGGTGCCCTGCACGGTGACATCGGCAGCCGGCCGCCCTGGCTGCGCCCGCCGGGCGACGTCAACGCCCTGGTGCCGCAGCTCTGGCCGCGGAACGTGACCCGGGCCGCCGACGGCGCGCTCGCCGTCGGCGGGCTCGGCGTCCGCGAGATCGCGGCCGAGTACGGCACCCCGGTGTACGTCCTCGACGAGGACGACCTGCGGTCGCGCTGCCGGGAGTTCCGGGCCGCCTTCCCGGACGCGGACGTCTACTACGCCGGCAAGGCGTTCCTCTGTCGCGCGGTGGTCCGGATGATCGCCGAGGAGGGCATGTTCCTCGACGTCTGCACCGGCGGCGAGCTGGCCACCGCGCTGTCGGCCGGGATGCCGCCGGAGCGGATCGGCTTCCACGGCAACAACAAGTCCGTGACCGAGCTGAGCCGGGCCCTGGACGCCGGGGTGGGCCGGATCATCCTCGACTCGTTCATCGAGATCGACCGGCTCACCGCGCTGGCCCGCGAGCGCGGCGTACGCCCCGGGGTGCTGATCCGGGTGACGGTCGGCGTGGAGGCGCACACCCACGAGTTCATCGCCACCGCGCACGAGGACCAGAAGTTCGGCTTCTCCCTCGCCGGCGGGGCGGCCGCCGCCGCGGCCTTCAAGGTCATCGACGAGGACGTGCTGGACCTGCGCGGGCTGCACTCACACATCGGCTCGCAGATCTTCGACGCCAGCGGCTTCGAGGTGTCCGCGCGGCGGGTGCTCGGCCTCCAGGCGCAGATCCGCGACGCCCGTGGGGTGGAGCTGCCCGAGCTGGACCTGGGCGGCGGCTTCGGCATCGCCTACACCACGCAGGACGACCCGGCCGCGCCGCACGACCTGGCCAAGCGGCTCCGCAAGATCGTGGACGGGGAGTGCGCGGCCGAGAAGCTGGCCGTGCCGCACCTCTCCATCGAGCCCGGCCGGGCCATCGTCGGCCCCGCCGTGTTCACCCTCTACCAGGTCGGCACGGTCAAGGACGTCGACGGGATCCGGACGTACGTGAGCGTGGACGGCGGGATGAGCGACAACATCCGCACCGCGCTTTACGACGCGTCGTACTCGGCGACGCTGGCCAACCGGGCGTCGGCGGCGGAGCCGCTGCTCGCCCGCGTGGTGGGAAAGCACTGTGAGTCCGGGGACATCGTGGTGAAGGATGAATTCCTGCCCGCCGACGTGCAGGCCGGAGATCTTGTCGCGGTGCCCGGCACCGGGGCGTACTGCCGGAGCATGGCCAGCAACTACAACCATGTCCCGCGGCCCCCGGTCGTCGCCGTCCGCGAGGGTCGGGCGCGTCTGATCGTCCGGCGGGAGACCGAAGAAGACCTGCTCGCATTGGATGTCGGATGACCTCACCTGTCCGCGTGGCGCTGCTCGGCTGCGGCACCGTCGGCAGCGACGTGGTACGGCTGCTGCACGAGCAGTCGGCCGACCTCGCCGCCCGGATCGGCGCCCCGCTGGAGATCGCCGGGATCGCCGTCCGCCGGGTCGGCCGCGACCGCGGCGACCTGCCGGTCGACCCCGCCCTGTTCACCACCGACCCGCTCGGGCTGATCAAGCGGGACGACGTGGACATCGTGGTGGAGGTCGTCGGCGGCATCGAGCCGGCCCGCGGCTGGCTGGTCGAGGCGCTGCGCGCCGGAAAGAGCGTGGTCACCGCCAACAAGGCGCTGCTCGCCGAGGACGGTGCGACGCTGCACGACGCCGCCGCCGAGGGCGGCGCCGACCTCTACTACGAGGCCTCCGTCGCCGGGGCGATCCCGCTGCTGCGCCCGCTGCGCGAATCGCTGCACGGCGACCGGATCAACCGGGTCACCGGCATCGTCAACGGCACCACCAACTTCATCCTCTCCGCGATGGACGCCACCGGCGCCGGCTTCGCCGAGGCGCTGGAGGAGGCCACCGAGCTGGGGTACGCCGAGGCGGACCCGACGGCGGACGTGGAGGGCTTCGACGCCGCCGCCAAGGCCGCCATCCTCGCCTCGCTCGCCTTCCACACCCGGGTCACCGCGGCCGACGTGCACCGTGAGGGCATCACCGAGGTGACCGCGGCCGACGTGGCCAGCGCCAAGGCGATGGGCTGCACGATCAAGCTGCTCTGCATCGCCGCCCGCAACACCGACCCGGCGGGCCGGGAGTCGGTCAGCGTCCGGGTGCACCCGGCGATGATCCCGCTGACCCATCCGCTCGCGAGCGTCGGCGACGCGTTCAACGCGGTCTTCGTCGAGGCCGAGGCGGCCGGGCAGCTGATGTTCTACGGCCGGGGCGCGGGCGGCGCGCCGACCGCCAGCGCCGTCCTCGGCGACGTGGTGGCGGTGGCCCGTAACCGGCTCGCCGGGGTGCACGCGGCCAGCGAGTCGGCGTACGCCGACCTGGCGGTGCGGCCGATGGGCGAGGCGCTGACCCGCTACCACATCAGCCTCGACGTGGCCGACCGTCCCGGCGTGCTGGAGGCGGTGGCCGGGGTGTTCGCCCGGCACGAGGTCTCCATCGCCACGGTGCGGCAGGGTCCGGCGGGTGGGGGCCCGGCCGGCCGGGGCGAGGACGCCGAACTGGTCATCGTCACGCACGTCGCGCCGGACGCCGCGCTCGCGGCCACCGTCCGCGCGCTGCGAGGGCTGGAGATCGTCCGCTCGGTGACCAGCGTGCTGCGGGTCGAAGGCGGGGCGTAGACCGTGTCCCGCCAGGTGGGTAAGGGCGGGTGTGCCGGGCCGTGGCCCGGGATGCTGGTCCAGGCTTGAGGTGCGACAGGGCCGGTAGAGGCGAGGAGAGCGACATGTGGCGGGGCCTGATCGAGACGTACCGGGACCGGATGCCGGTCACCGACGCCACCCCGGTCGTCACCCTGCACGAGGGGAACACCCCGCTGCTGCCGGCACCGGTGCTCGCCGCCCGGCTCGGCTGCGACGTGCACCTCAAGGTCGAGGGGGCAAACCCCACCGGCTCGTTCAAGGACCGGGGCATGACCGTCGCGGTCTCCAAGGCGGTCGAGGCCGGTGACAAGGCGATCATCTGCGCCTCCACGGGCAACACCAGCGCCTCCGCCGCCGCGTACGCGGCCCGCGCCGGGATCACCTGCGCGGTGCTGGTGCCGCAGGGCAAGATCGCGCTGGGCAAGCTGGCCCAGGCGCTGGTGCACGGCGCCAAGCTGCTCCAGGTCCAGGGCAACTTCGACGACTGCCTGGCGCTGGCCGGCAAGCTCGCCCAGGACTATCCGGTGGCCCTGGTCAACTCGGTCAACATCAACCGGCTGCACGGGCAGAAGACCGCCGCCTTCGAGATCGTCGAGGCGCTCGGCGACGCGCCGGACATCCACTGCCTGCCGGTGGGCAACGCCGGCAACGTCTCGGCGTACTGGATGGGCTACTCGGAGGAGCTGCGCGACGGCAACGCCACGAAGGCCCCGAAGATGTACGGCTTCCAGGCCGCCGGCGCCGCGCCCATCGTCACCGGCCAGGTGGTCCCCGAGCCGTCCACCATCGCCACCGCCATCCGGATCGGCAACCCGGCGAGCTGGACCAAGGCCATCGACGCCCGGGACGCCTCGGACGGCCTGATCGCCGCGGTCACCGACCGGGAGATCCTGTCGGCGTACCGGCTGCTGGCACGGGAGGTCGGTGTCTTCGTCGAGCTGGGCAGCGCGGCCAGCGTGGCCGGCCTGCTCCAGCAGGCCGCCGCGGGCAAGGTCCCGCCCGGCTCCACCGTCGTCTGCACGGTCACCGGCCACGGCCTCAAGGACCCCGAGTGGGCCATCTCCACGGCACCGGCCCCCATCACCATCGCCAACGACCCTCTCGCCGCCGCCCGCTCCCTGGACCTCGCCTAACCCCCTCCCTCCCGCCTCGCCGGGTTGATCATGAGCTTGTTGTCGCCTGGCTCGGCGTGGCGTGGCAACAACTTCATGATCAACCGGGGTGGACGGGGCGGTGGGGGTGGGGTGGATCGGGTCGGGCAGACTTTGGCCACCCCGCAGACCCTTCCTCAGGAGTGAGCCACGCCGATGTCGCTGCTCGCCAGATTCAGCCTCGCCAACCGGGGGCTGGTCGCCCTCATCGCGCTGGTGACCACGGCGTTCGGGGCGTACGCCGTGCCGTCGCTGAAGCAGCAGCTGCTGCCGTCGCTGGAGTTCCCCGCCGCGTTCATCGTGGCGGCGTACCCGGGCGCCGCGCCGGAGATCGTCGAGTCCCAGGTCACCGAACCGATCGAGAACAGCCTCCAGGGCATCCCGGGGCTGGACAAGGTCACCTCCACCTCCCGCGAGGGCGCCACCACCGTCCAGGTGCAGTACGAGTTCGGCACCGACCTGGACGACGTGGTGAACAAGATGCAGACCGCGCTGAACCGGATCGACGCCCAACTGCCCGCGGGGGTGGACCCGCAGGTCATCGCCGGCAGCACGGACGACCTGCCCGCCGTGGTGGTCGCCGCGACCGGCGGCGGCGACGAGCGGGCGCTGGCGGAGAAGCTGCGCCAGACCGTCGTACCGGAGCTGGAAGCTCTGGACGGGGTCCGCACGGTCGCGGTGACCGGCACCCGCGACCAGGTCGTGCTGATCACCCCCGACCCGGCGAAGCTGGCCGCGGCCCGGCTCGCGCCCACCGCGATCGCCCAGGCGCTGAAGACCAACGGCGTCGCGGTGCCGGCCGGCGCGGTCGCCGACGGCAGCCGGTCGCTGCCCGTTCAGGTCGGCACCCCGGTCCGGACCGTCGACGACCTGCGCGGCATCGTCCTGGCCACCGCACCAGCGGCCCCGGTCCGGCTCGGCGACGTGGCCCAGGTCGAGCAGCAGCTCGCCCCGGCCACCGCGATCACCCGGACCAACGGCAAGCCCAGCCTGGGCATCGCCGTCACCGCCACCCCCGACGGCAACGCCGTGCAGATCTCCCACGAGATCCGGGACCGGCTGGACGGCCTGAAGGCGGCCTCCGGCGCGGACCTGACGGTCGTCTTCGACCAGGCCCCGTTCGTCGAGCGGTCCATCGAGAGCCTGACCACCGAGGGCCTGCTCGGCCTGCTGATGGCGGTCGTGGTGATCCTGGTCTTCCTGCTCTCCCTCCGCTCCACGCTGGTCACCGCGGTCTCCATCCCACTGTCGGTGCTGGTCGCGCTGATCGCGCTCTGGGCCGGCGACTACTCGCTCAACCTGCTCACCCTCGGCGCGCTGACCATCGCCGTCGGCCGGGTGGTCGACGACTCCATCGTGGTGCTGGAGAACATCAAGCGGCACCTGGAGTACGGCGAGCCGAAGCGGGACGCCATCCTCGGCGCGGTCCGCGAGGTGGCCGGCGCGGTGACCGCCTCCACGCTCACCACGGTCGCCGTCTTCGCGCCGATCGCGCTGGTCGGCGGCTTCGTCGGGCAGCTCTTCGCGCCGTTCGCGATCACCGTGACGGTCGCCCTGCTCGCCTCCCTGCTGGTCTCGCTGACCGTGATCCCGGTGCTGGCGTACTGGTTCCTGAAGCCGCGCCGCGCCGGCGCGGACGACGCGGCGGCCCGCCACGCCGCCGAGGAGAAGGAGCTGCGCAGCCCGCTGCAGCGGGCGTACCTGCCGGCGATCGGGTTCGCCACCCGGTCCCGGGGGACCCGGTGGATCACCGTCGGGCTGGGGCTGCTGGTGCTCCTCGGCACCTTCGGGCTCGCCCAGAAGCTGGAGACCAACTTCCTGGACGACTCCGGCCAGGACACCTTGAACATCACCCAGGAGCTGCCGGCCGGCACCGGGCTGGCCGGCACCGACCAGGCGGCCGCGAAGGTCGAGGCGGTGCTGGCGCGTACCGAGGGCGTGCAGACGTACCAGGTCAGCGCGGGCGGCAGCGACCAGCCGTGGGCGGGCGGCGGTGGCAACAACACCGCCACCTACTCCGTGGCGCTGGACGAGGGCACCGACGCGGCGGAGGTCAAGCAGACCCTGCGGAAGGAGTTCGACGCTCTCGGCTCCGAAGCCGGGGAGCTGAGCTTCGGCGCCGGGCAGAGCGCCTCCGCCAACCAGCTGGAGGTGGTCGTGCAGGCCGCCACCCCCGATACGCTGACCCGGGCCGCCGAGGCCGCCCGCGACGCGATGGCCGGTACGCCGGGGGTCGAGGACGTCTCCACCAGCCTGGCCGAGCGGGTGCCCCGGATCGACGTCACCGTCGACCGGGTGGCCGCGGCCCGCGCCGGGCTGACGGAGGCGGCGGTGGGCCAGCTCGTCGCCCAGGCGTACCGGGGCGCGCCGCTGGGCCAGGTCGGCCTCGACGGGGCGCAGCAGGACGTGGTGCTGAGCACCGGGGCCCGCCCGCCGGTGAGCGTGGCCGAGCTGCGGGCGCTGCCGGTCGGGCCGGTCAAGCTGGATGACATCGCCGACGTGAACCAGGTCGAGGGGCCGCAGCAGGTCACCCGGATCGACGGTGAGCGCAGCGTCTCCGTCACCGGTACGGCCACCGGCTCCAACCTGGGCGCGACCACTCAGGAGCTGCAGAAGCGGCTGGACGCGCTGGACGTGCCCGGCGCCACGTTCACCGTGGGTGGGGTCAGCGCCGACCAGAAGGAGGCCTTCGCCGACCTGGGGCTGGCCGTGCTGGCCGCGATCGCGATCGTCTTCCTGATCATGGTGGGCACGTTCCGCAGCCTGACCCAGGCGCTGATCCTGCTGATCTCCATCCCGTTCGCCGCCACCGGCGCGATCGGGCTGCTGCTGGCCACCGGGACGCCGTTGGGCGTGCCGGCGCTGATCGGCGTGCTGATGCTGGTCGGCATCGTGGTCACCAACGCGATCGTGCTGCTCGACCTGATCAACCAGTACCGGGCGCAGGGCAGGAGCGTGACCGAGGCGGTGGTCGAGGGCGGCCGGCGCCGGCTGCGCCCGATCCTGATGACCGCGGTCGCCACCATCTTCGCGCTGCTGCCGATGGCCCTCGGGCTCACCGGCGAGGGCGGCTTCATCTCGCAACCCCTGGCCGTGGTGGTGATCGGTGGCCTGCTCAGCTCAACGCTGCTGACCCTGATCCTGGTGCCGACTCTCTACACCATGGTGGAGCGCACCAAGGAGTCGCTGCGCGAGCGGCGGGCGCATCGTAAGGGCCGGGCCGGCGACCAGCGGGCGAAACCCGGGGTCCCGGCGACCGTCGGCGCCGTCGCCGACGACCAGCGGGCGGAGGCCGGGGTGGCTCCCGCCGAGCGGACGGTCGCGGACCCACCGGCCCGGCCGGCGCCGTCGGCGGCGCTCATCGACGGGACCGACCAGTTCGAGGTGCTGCGCCTGCCGAAGAGCCGGCGGTCACCGTTGCCGCCCACCGAGTGAGGTGACCTGGAGACGCCCCCGGCAGGCCGCCCTGCCGGGGGCGTTGCCGTCTCGGCTCGTTGCGGCCGGCGATGTCCACCCGCGGGACGGCCTGCGTCGGATGTCCTGCGCTGTGCCGTGAGTGAGTTGTCGCATACTATGAGTTTCGGATCGCTCCGGGAGGGGCGACCGCCCGGAGCGGGGGCGGAGCCATGGCGGACGGTGCTGGCCGGTGGGGCAGGCGGGCCGTGCTGGGCCGGGCCGCCCTGCTGGCCAGCGGCGCGGCGCTGGGCGCCACCGCCACCTCGCAGACCGCCTGGATCGCCGACCGGCGGCTCCCGCTCGCCGACGGCCCGGCCAGCGCCGCCATCGGCAGCCGCCACCAGCAGGTCGGCACCGGCGCCGTCGAGGTCACCTGGGGGGTACGCACCAGCGACCGGCTGGTCGCGCTCACCTTCGACGACGGCCCGCTGCCACAGTGGACGCCGATGGTGCTGGACACGTTGGACCGGCACGCCGTACCGGCCACGTTCTTCCTGGTCGGCGCGCGGGCCCGGGAGCACCCGGCGCTGCTGCGCGGGCGGCTCGGCCGGCACGAGGTGGGCAACCACAGCTGGGCCCACCACGACCTGGCCCGGCTCGACGCGCACGCCGCCTACGACGACCTGCGGCGCAGCCACGACGCGATCGCGGAGGCGGCCGGGGTGGCGCCCCGGCTGGTCCGCCCGCCGTGGGGGCACCTCGGCGGGGCGGTGCTGCACGCCGCCGCCCGGCTGAACTACCGGCTGGTGCTCTGGACGCTGCAGATGGTCGAGGGCGAGTTCCCGGGCGACCCGGCCGGCCACGCCCGGCGGATCGTCGCCGACGTGCGGCCCGGCACCATCCTGCTCGGCCACGACGTCGGTGCGGAGCGGCGGTTGGTCGCGCTCCGCGGCCTGCCCGACATGATCACCGGGCTGCGCGCCCGCGGCTACACCTTCGTGACGGTCTCCCAGCTGCTCGGGCACACCACGGCCGTCTGACCGGCCCGGTAGGGTTCCGGCGTGTCACCCACCCTCTCGGTCCTCGTCCGCAACCGCGACTTCCGCAACCTCTTCCTCGCCGAGCTGGTGGTCTTCGGGGCGGACTGGTTCGTGATGGTGCCCCTGCTGGTGCTCCTGCCCGAGCTGACCGGCAGCGGGGTGTGGGGCGCGCTGGTGCTCGCCGTGGACACCGGCACGGTGGCGCTGATGCTGCCGTACACCGGCACCATCGCGGACCGGTTCGACCGCCGGAAGATCATGATGGTGGCCAACCTCGCCGCCCTGATCGGCGTCCTGCTGCTGCTCGGCGTCCGCAGCGCCGGGACGGCGTGGCTGGCGATGGTGGCGATCGGCGCCGTCGCGGTGGCGAAGGCCTTCTACTCGCCCGCCGCCCAGGCCGCCCTGCCCAACGTGCTGGACCCGGACGATCTCGCCGCCGGCAACGCCGTCGCCGGTTCCGCCTGGGGCACCATGACGGTCGTCGGCGCCTCGCTCGGCGGCATGCTGAGCGCCGCCGCCGGGCCGTACGCCTGCTTCTGGGTGGCGGCGGCCGGCCTGGCGCTCGCGGCGGGCCTGGCCACGCTGATCCGCCGGCCGTTGCAGTCCGCCCGCGAGCCGGGCGGCCCGGTGCAGCGCACCTGGCCGGCGATCCGCGAGGCATTGCGCTACATCGGCCACCGGCCCCGGGTGCTGGCGCTGGTCACCGTGAAGTCGGCGGTCGGGCTGGGCAACGGGGTGCTGACCGTGTTCCCGCTGCTCGCCGGCGTGTACGGGGTCGGCGCGGTCGGCACCGGCCTGCTCTTCGCCTCCCGGGGCGCCGGTGCCCTGGTCGGGCCGATCCTGATGCGACGGGTGCTCACCAACCGGGCCTGGCTGCTGCCGGGGCTGGCCCTGTCGATGTCCCTGTACGGCCTGGCCTACCTGGGCGCCTCGGCGGTCAGCTGGTTCCCGCTGGTGCTGGTGCTCGTCTTCCTCGCCCACTTCGGCGGCGGCAGCAACTGGGTGCTGTCCAACTACGCCCTTCAGGGCGAGGTGCCGGACCGGCTGCGCGGCCGGGTCTTCGCCACCGACATGATGCTGGCGACGCTGGCCATCTCGCTCAGCCAACTGGTGGTGGCCCTGGTGGTGGACGCCGTGAGCGAGCGCACCGTGCTGGCCGGTTGCGGCCTGGTCACCCTGGTGTACGCGGTCGGCTGGCGGCTGGCCACCCGGCGGCTCTCGCTCACCGATCCGGCGACCGAGCCGGCGTCCACCCCCGCCTCCTGACCGCTCCGGCCCGCCGCCGTCCGGTCGCGGTCCCGCTGACGCGATCGCCCGAGTCCCATGGGTCGGGCGGACCGCCGCGATGTCGGTCCCGACGCCTAGCATGAGCCGGTGCCGATGACTTTCACCTCCGGTCCCGTCCGGGTCCGGGTGCCCGCGACCAGCGCGAACCTGGGCCCGGGGTTCGACGCGCTCGGCCTGGCCCTCGGGCTGTACGACGACGTGGCGGCCGAGGTGACCCCGGGCGGCGTACGCGTGACCGTGGCGGGCGAGGGCGCCGGCGAGCTGCCCGAGGGCGAGCGGCACCTGATCGCGACGGCCGCGCGGGCCGCCTTCGACGTGCTGGGCGGGCAGCCGCCCGGCCTCGCACTGGAGTGCGTCAACCGGATCCCGCAGGCCCGCGGCCTGGGCTCGTCCTCGGCGGCCATCGTCGCGGGCGTGCTGTTGGCCCGCGCGCTGGTCGCCGACGGGGACGAGCGGCTCGACGACGAGGCGGTGCTGCGGCTGGCCGCCGAGATCGAGGGGCATCCCGACAACGTGGCGCCCTGCCTGCGCGGCGGCTTCACCATCGCCTGGACCGAGCCGTCCGGGGCGCGCGCGGTGTCGCTGGCCGTCGCCGACGGCGTCCGGCCCACCGTCTTCGTGCCCGCGGAACGCGGCTTGACGGCCGCCGCACGGGCTGCGCTGCCGGCCACCGTGCCGCACGCCGACGCGGCGCTGAACGCCGGCCGGGCGGCGCTGCTGGTGCACGCGCTGACCGTGGCGCCGGGGCTGCTGTTGCCGGCGACGGTCGATCGGCTGCACCAGGACTACCGCGCCGAGGGGATGCCGGGGACGGCGGTCCTGGTCAGCGCGCTGCGTGCGACTGGTGTGGCGGCTGTGGCGAGTGGGGCGGGGCCGACGGTGCTGGCCCTGACCGAGGTGCCGGAGGGCTTCGACGCGGGAACAGACTGGCAGCTCTGGCGGTTGCCGATAGACGTCAGCGGTGCCCGGGTCGCCCGGGGTAGACTGAGACACGCCGAGCGGGACCCTGTTGCCGCAGGTCGGAAGAGTTGATTACGCTCTAGACTTAGCACAGCCGCGAAGCATGCGATCTCCTGCGGGTCGGCGCACCCCCGAAGCTCTCGGCGGTCAGCCCGTCACCCCTGCCAAGGCCCACGCCGCACCGCAGTTTCCACAGGTCGCCGCAGACGGCGAGACCTGCTCACCGACGTTGGTGAGTCGGGAAACCGACCGGCTGCTGTGTCACAGACTCCCGCGACGCGTCAATGCGAGGCGGGTGCACCGAGGCCGCCCGGCCACCTGGTTTTCGAACCCGGGCAGTCCCGGCCTATCGAGGGAAGGAATCCATTGAGCGACACCACCGACGTGACGTCGGATGTTTCCAACGTCGCTGGCGATGCCACCACCGCCGCCCCCACACGCCGTCGGCGCAGCGGTACCGGCCTGTCGGCGATGCTGCTGCCAGAGCTGCAGAGCCTGGCCGCGTCGCTCGGTATCTCCGGCACGGCTCGCATGCGTAAGGGCGAGCTGATCAGCGCGATCACCGAGCGGCAAGGCGGCGCCGCCGCCGGGACCCCTCGACCGCGGGCCGAGGTCGCGGCCGCGACCGCTCCCGGCCGGGAAGAGGTGCGCGCCGAGGTGCTCCAGGAGCGGGCCGACACCGAGCGCCGCCCCGCCGAGCAGGCTCCGGCGGCCCCGGCCGCCGAGGTGACCGAGGGTCGCACCCGGACCCGTCGTGGCCGGGCCGCTGCCACCGCCGAGGCGCGCACCGAGGAGGCTCCGGCCGAGACCGGCGAGCGGGCCGAGCGCGGCGAAGGCCGAGGCGGTCGCGAGCGGGCCGAGCGGCCTGAGCGCGGTGCCGAGCGGCCTGAGCGCGGTGCCGAGCGGCCTGAGCGCGGTGCCGAGCGGGCCGAGCGCGGTGCCGAGCGGCCTGAGCGCGGTGCCGAGCGGACCGAGCGCGGTGCCGAGCGCGGCGAGCGGGGCGGTGACCGGACCGAGCGCGGGGCCGAGCGGGGCGAGCGCGGCGATCGGGGCGACCGCAACGAGCGCGGCGACCGGGGCGAGCGGGGCGACCGCAACGACCGTGGCCAGCGTGCCGAGCGGGACAACGACTCCGACGAGGACGGCGAGGGCGGCGGCCGGCGTGGCCGGCGCAGCCGGTTCCGCGACCGTCGGCGCGGCCGGGGCGACCGGGCCGAGGGCGGCGACGGTGGCGGCCGCGAGCCGCAGGTCAGCGAGGACGACGTGCTCGTCCCGGTGGCCGGCATCATCGACGTGCTCGACAACTACGCCTTCGTCCGAACCACCGGCTACCTGGCCGGCCCGAACGACGTCTACGTCTCGATGTCCCAGATCAAGAAGTACGGCCTGCGCCGCGGTGACGCCATCACCGGCGCCGTGCGGACCGCGCGGGACGGCGAGCAGCGCCGCGACAAGTACAACCCGCTGGTCCGGCTGGACACCATCAACGGGATGGAGCCGGAGGAGGCGCGGCGGCGGCCGGAGTTCTACAAGCTGACCCCGCTGTACCCGCAGGAGCGGCTGCGGTTGGAGACCGAGCCGCACATCCTGACCACCCGGGTGATCGACCTGGTCATGCCGATCGGCAAGGGCCAGCGGGCGCTGATCGTCTCCCCGCCGAAGGCGGGTAAGACGATGGTGCTGCAGGCGATCGCGAACGCGATCACCCGCAACAACCCGGAGTGCCACCTGATGGTGGTGCTGGTCGACGAGCGGCCGGAAGAGGTCACCGACATGCAGCGGTCGGTGAAGGGCGAGGTCATCGCGGCCACGTTCGACCGTCCGCCGCAGGACCACACCACGGTGGCGGAGCTGGCGATCGAGCGGGCGAAGCGCCTGGTCGAGCTGGGGCACGACGTCGTCGTGCTGCTCGACTCGGTGACCCGGCTCGGTCGGTCGTACAACCTGGCGGCGCCGGCCAGCGGCCGGATCATGTCGGGTGGTATCGACTCCACCGCGCTCTACCCGCCGAAGCGGTTCCTCGGTGCGGCTCGCAACATCGAGAACGGCGGCTCGCTGACCATCCTCGCCACCGCGCTGGTGGAGACCGGGTCCATGGCGGACACGGTCATCTTCGAGGAGTTCAAGGGCACCGGTAACGCGGAGCTGAAGCTGGACCGGAAGATCGCCGACAAGCGGGTCTTCCCGGCGATCGACATCAACCCCTCCGGCACCCGCAAGGAGGAGGTCCTGCTCGCGCCGGAGGAGCTGGCGATCATCCACAAGCTCCGCAAGGTGCTGCACTCGCTGGACTCGCAGGCGGCGCTCGACCTGCTGCTGGACCGCCTCAAGCAGTCCCGCACCAACATCGAGTTCCTGATGCAGATCGCGAAGTCGACACCGGGGGAGTGACACCGCCCCGGTAGGACACCGAACGAAGGGCACGGCCACCAGGGCCGTGCCCTTCGTCGTACCCGGGGGCCGGCGTGAAGTTTTTCTTCGGTTCAGTCGTCCGGTATTGAAACTTCTATGCAGCGTCGGGTTGACTGTCGTCCATGCGTACCCGCAGACGATCCGCCCGTCTCGTCGGCGTCCTGCTGCTGACGCCGCTGCTCAGCCTTCCCGGACCGGCCCCGGCCGGCCTCGCGGCACCCGCCGGCGACCTCCACACCGCCGCCGAGGACGCCCCCGCCGCCTCCTCCTATCCCGCCTCCGCGGTGACGCTGGCCGGCGAGGCCGGCGTCGAGCCGGCCAGCGGCCTGGAGACCGCGAAGAGCACCCGCCCGGTCGCCCCCGGGCTCGACCTCACCTCCTTCGACCGGTACGACGCCGAGGGCTGGCTGCGCGCCGACGCGCTCACCGCCGACCTGTCCGGCGGCGTCACCGTCGACTACGTCAACTCCGGCGCGGTGACCCGGGACGAGCCGCTGCGCGCCGCGGTGGACCGCTCCCGCGCGGTCGCCGCCGTCAACGGCGACTTCTTCGACATCAACAACTCGGGCGCGGCCCAGGGCATCGGCATCCGCTCCGGAGACCTGATCCAGTCGCCGGCCGCCGGCCACCCCAACGCGGCCGCGATCAGCGCCGAGGGGCTGGGCCGGATCATCCAGGTCGGCTTCGAGGGCAGCGCCACGCTGCCGGCCGGACCGGTCCCGCTGACCCAGTTCAACAACATGGTCCAGCCGAACGGCATCGGCGTGTTCACCCCGCTCTGGGGGTCGTACGCCCGGCAGCGGGCGGTGACCGGCGCGGCCCGGGTGGTCGAGGTCGCGGTGACCGGCGGCCGGGTCGCG
The DNA here is from genome assembly GCF_900090285.1 of Micromonospora inositola. Taxonomy (NCBI): domain Bacteria; kingdom Bacillati; phylum Actinomycetota; class Actinomycetes; order Micromonosporales; family Micromonosporaceae; genus Micromonospora; species Micromonospora inositola. The sequence goes on from NZ_LT607754.1 coordinate 3,032,931, forward strand.
GCCGTGACCACCGCGCCCGGCGAGGGGTCGATCCCGGCCGGGACCACCCTGCTGCTCGGCCGGGAAGCCGGTGCCGACGCCCTCGCCGCGCTGCGCCCCGGCGACCCGGTGGACGTGGCCTGGCGGCCGAAGGCGTCCGACGGCAGCAGTCTGCGCGCCGCGGTGGGCGGCGGCAACGTGCTGGTCCGTGACGGGGTGGTGCAGAACATCGCCGACCCGACCCTCGCGCCGCGCACCGCGGTCGGCTTCTCCGCCGACGGACGCAAAATGATCATGTTGACCGTGGACGGTCGGCAGGTGGACAGCCGCGGCGTCACCCAGACCGAGATGGGCCGGATGATGGTCGAGCTGGGCGCGTACACCGCGCTGAACCTCGACGGCGGCGGCTCGTCGACCCTGCTCGCCCGGGAACCGGGCGCGGCGGCGGTGCAGGTGGAGAACAGCCCGTCGGACGGCAGCGAGCGCCCGGTCCCCAACGGCCTGGCCATCTACGCGCCGAAGGGCAGCGGTCGGCTCACCGGGTACTGGCTGGAGACCGCCAGCGACCCGACCGCCGCGCCCGGGGTCACCCCGATCCGCGGCGGCCGCCCGGACCGGGTCTTCCCCGGCCTGACCCGCCGGCTCACCGCCGCCGGCTACGACGAGACATACGGCCCGGCCGCGGGAACGCCGGAGTGGCGGGCGAACCCGGCCGCCCACGGAAAGGTGGACGACGAGGGCCTCTTCCGGGCCGGCGCGCCCGGCCGCAGCACCGTCACCGCCTGGCGGGCGGAGGCCAGCGGCACCCTCGACCTCACCGTGCTCGGGCCGCTGGACCGGGTCGACTCCACCATGGACCGGCTCGGCCTGAACCGGCAGGGTGACACCGGGCTGTTCGGGGTGGTCGGCTACGACGCAGAGGGGAACACCGCGCCGATCGAGCCGGCCGACCTGAAGCTGGAGTACGACCCGAAGCTGCTCGCCGTCACCGCCGCCGGCGACGGCAACCTCTCCGTCAAGGCGCTCGGCGACAGCGGCTCCGGCCTGGTCACCGTCCACGTCGGCAACCGCACCACCGTGCTGCCGGTCACCGTCGGGCTGACCGAAGTCCCGGTCGCCGGCTTCGACGACGCCGCCTCCTGGAAGTTCAGCCAGGCCCGGGCCAGCGGCTCCGTCGCGCCGGCCCCGGGCCACACCGGCCCGGGGCTCAAGCTGTCGTACGACTTCAGCCAGTCCACCGGCACCCGGGCCGCGTATGCCGACCCGCCGGCCTGGATCGAGGTGCCCGGACAGCCGCAGGCGTTCGGCATGTGGATCCACGGCAACGGCAGGGGGGAGTGGCCCAGCCTGCACCTGCACGACGCCCAGGACACCCAGCACGTGCTGCGTGGCCCGTACGTCACCTGGACCGGCTGGAAGTACGTCGAGTTCGCGGTGCCGGCCGGCGTGCAGTACCCGGTCCGGGTCCGCCGGTTCTACGTGGCGGAGACCGACCCGGCCGCGCAGTACAAGAGCGAAGTCGTCATCGACGACCTGGTGGCGAAGGTGCCCCCGACGGTGCAGGCGCCGCCTGAGGAGCCGCGCACCGACCGGGTGGTGCTCCGCGACGGGACGGTGGACGGCGCGCCCTGGCGCTTCGCGGTCATGTCCGACGCCCAGTTCGTCGCCGCCGACCCGGACAGCGACCTGGTCGCCCAGGCCCGTCGTACGCTCCGCGAGGTCAAGGCGGCGAAGCCGGAGTTCCTGGTCGTCGACGGGGACTTCGTGGACACCGCCTACCCGGCGGACTTCGCCCTCGCCAAGCGGATCCTCGACGAGGAGCTGGGCGACGAACTGCCCTGGTACTACGTGCCCGGCAACCACGAGATCATGGGCGCGCCGATCACGAACTTCCGGAACGTCTTCGGCGACACCTCGCGGGTCTTCGACCACGACGGCACCCGGTTCGTCACCTTGAACACCTCCACCGGCTCGCTGCGCGGCGGCGGGTTCGACCAGGTGAGGCTGCTGCGCGACACGCTCGACTCCGCCGCCGCCGACCCGGCCGTCGGCTCGGTCGCGGTGCTGTTCCACCACCCGCCGCGCGATCCCAGCCCGGCGAAGGCGAGCCAGCTCGGTGACCGCAAGGAGGCGGCGCTGGTGGAGCAGTGGCTGGCCGACTTCCAGCACCGCACCGGCAAGGGCGCCCTGGTCGTCAACGGGCACGTGGGCACCTTCCACGCCGATCGGGTGGACGGGGTGCCGTACGTCATCAACGGCAACTCGGGCAAGAACCCGTCCACCCCGCCGCAGTTGGGCGGCTTCACCGGGTGGACCGAGTTCGGCGTCGACCCGGTGACACCGCAGGAGGCCGAGCGGGCCCGACGCGACCCGCTCGCCGAGGGGCCGCGCTGGGTCGACGCGGAGTTCCACGCCCACGTCGACCGGCTCGCGCTGGCCGCGCCGGCGAGCGTGGCGGTCGGCGACCCGGCGGCCGTCACCGCGACGCTGACCCAGCCCGGTGGTCGTACCGTCCCGGTGGCCGCCCCGGTCAGCGCTGACTGGTCGGGCTCGCCGAACCTGCACATCGGCCCGGCCGACGGGGTGAAGCCCTGGCACGTGGCCTGGTTCGACCCGGCCACCGGGCGGCTGACCGCGCTGCGGCCCGGGGGGCAGGTGCTGCTCGCGGTGACCGTCAACGGCGTCCGCGCCGAGGCGACGGTCACCCTCACGGCGGCGACACCTGGGGAGGCGCCCGCCGCCTGACCGTCGGCTCCGGGGCGCGGCGGACCCGCCACGCGCCCCGGAGCCGGCTGGTCAGAAGTCGCCCTCGGCGACCTGGAACACGGTGAGGTCGAGCGACCGCCACATCCGGACCACCTGCATCCGGTCGTCGAAGACGCCGACCACCCGGTAGCGGTCCCTGATCTCCCGTTCGTAGATCTCCCGCTTGACGATCGCGTCCTTGCGGTGGTCGCCGACGGCCCGCAGGTGCAGCGCCAGGTAGGGGACCTTGACGTGTCGGGCCAGCCAGGCCTCTGTGTCGGCCCGGGCGGAGGCGTCCCGGCCGGAGCAGAAGACCACTCCGTGGCCGGCCGCGTGCATCGCCCGCACCGCCGCGATCACCGCCTCGTTCGGCGCGTCCTCGCCCACCCGGGTCATGTCGTACGGGCTGCGGGAGAGGTTCAGCGCCACCGTGCCGTCGATGTCCACCAGCACGATCGCCGGCGGCTCGGGGTGGGGTGGGTGGACCGCGGCCGGCGGGCCCGTGCGGGCCGTCGGCACCGGCAGCGGTAACGATCGGTTGGCCAGGTAACGCTCGTGCAGCCGGCGGATCGCCGCCTCGCCGACCCGGTCGGACTCCGGCCGGGCGGCGTCCCGGCGCAGGCACTCCTCCAGCGGCACGTCGGTGAAGTCGTGCACCTCGAACGCGGCGTCGAACCGCTCGGCCAGCTCCGCCCAGTCCCGAAGGGTCCGGGCGCGCAGGTTGGTGTCGTCCACGCAGACGCTCACCCGGGCCGCCAGCAGCGCCTCCACCTGGGCCCGCTGGGCCCTGGTGACCTGCCCCTCGGCCCACTGGGTGAAGAGCCGCTCGCCGTGCATCATCCGGCGCAGGTCGTCCCGGTTGACCCGGACCACGCCGGGCTGGAGCCGGCGGGCGAAGGTGGTCTTGCCGGAGGCCGGCAGGCCCCGGGTCGCGATCAGACGGAACATCCCACCCACCCCCGGTTCGTCCGGTCCCGGTCCGCGCCGGGTCTCACCGTACGACCTGGCGAATGCCCACGGGCGGGGCGGGAATGCGTACGGGGAGGTGAGCGTTACCCCTGCCGGACCAGCTGTGCGGCCCGCTCGCCGGGTCGGCCGACGCCCGTGGCACACTGGTCAATCGGCCACCGGTTCCGGTTCACGCCCGAGCCCGTCGTGAACGACGGGGCACCGACGGCGACCCGGCGACCACCCACGAAAGGACCGAGGCGAGATGAAGCAGAACATCCACCCGGAGTACGTGACCACCGAGGTCAGCTGCTCCTGCGGTAACACCTTCACGACCCGCAGCACCGCCAAGGGCGGCGCCATCCACGTCGAGACCTGCAGCGCCTGCCACCCGTTCTACACCGGTAAGCAGCGCGTTCTCGACACCGCCGGCCGGGTCGCGAAGTTCCAGCAGAAGTACGCCAAGGTTCAGGCCAAGAAGGCCAAGTAGCTTCACCGAGGACGCCCGTGTCCGGCTCCGTGCCGGACGCGGGCGTTCGTCCGTTTCCACCGGTTTTCCGCCCGTCCCGCCCGGTTGTCGTCGAAGGAGCATCCGCAGCATGAGCAGTGAGCGCCTGGCCGCCCTCCTCGACGAGTACGCCGAGCTGGAGAAGCGGCTCGCCGACCCGGCCATCCACGCCGACCAGGGCACCGCCCGGCGGGTGGGTCGCCGCTACGCCGAGCTGGTCCCGCTGCACAAGGCGGCCGGCGAGCTGGAGCAGGCCCGCGCCGACCTGGTCGCCGCCCGCGAGCTGGCCGCCGAGGACCCGGCGTTCGCGACCGAGGCCGAGTCGATCGCGGCGACCCTGCCGGCGCTGGAGGAACGGCTGGCGGAGCTGCTGATCCCGCGCGACCCGCACGACGCCAAGGACGTGATCGTGGAGATCAAGGCCGGCGAGGGTGGCGAGGAGTCGGCCCTGTTCGCCGGCGACCTGCTGCGGATGTACACCCGGTACGCCGAGCGGCGCGGCTGGCTCACCGAGGTGATCGACGCGCAGGACTCCGACCTCGGCGGCGTCAAGGACGTCTCGCTGGCGATCAAGACCAAGGGCGTGCCCGAGGGGGGCAACGGCGTCTGGTCCCGGCTGAAGTGGGAGGGCGGGGTGCACCGGGTGCAGCGCGTCCCGGTCACCGAGTCGCAGGGCCGGATCCACACCAGCGCGGCCGGCGTGCTGGTGCTGCCGGAGGCCGAGGACGTGGACGTCACCATCGACCCGAACGACCTGCGGATCGACGTGTTCCGTTCGTCCGGGCCGGGTGGCCAGTCGGTGAACACCACCGACTCGGCGGTCCGGATCACCCACGTGCCGACCGGGATCGTGGTCTCCTGCCAGAACGAGAAGTCCCAGCTGCAGAACCGGGAGCAGGCCATGCGGATCCTGCGCGCCCGGCTGCTCGCGGCGGCGCAGGAGCAGGCCGACGCGGCCGCCTCGGACGCCCGCAAGGCGCAGGTCCGGACGGTGGACCGCTCGGAGCGGATCCGCACCTACAACTTCCCGCAGAACCGGATCACCGACCACCGGATCGGCTACACCGCGTACAACCTCGACCTGGCCCTCGCCGGCGAGCTGGACGGCGTCCTCGACGCCCTGGCGGAGGCCGACCGCGCCGCCCGCCTGGCCGGCGAAACCGAACTGACCCGCCGCTGACCACCCGCCCCCTGCTCGGCCCGCGCCGGCGCGGGGGAGCAACGGGTCGGGGTCAGGAAGCGCGGGGGCGGGACTTGGCGCGGAGCATCTCCCGGTCGGCCAGCTCGAAGGCGGTGCCGAGGGCCTCCCGCAGGCTCGCGCCGGTGCCGCCCACCTCGGCGAAGCCGATGCTCACCCCGACCGGAGTGCCGGGCACCAGGGACTCCCAGTCCTCGGTGCGGACCGCGGCGTCGATCCGGCGGGCCACCTCGGCGGCCTCCGACATCCCGGCCCCGGCCAGCACCACCACGAACTCGTCGCCGCCGTAGCGGGCGACGAAGTCGCCGCGCCGCATCACCCGGTTGATCACTCCGGCGATCCGCTGGAGGACCAGGTCGCCCGAGTGGTGGCCGTGCCGGGTGTTGACCGCCTTGAAGCCGTCCAGGTCGCAGACGCCGATCACCACCCGCTCACCCCCGGCCACGACCGCACCGATGTACCGCTCGAGGCGGCGCCGGTTGGGCAGTCCGGTCAGTGGGTCGGTGAGCGCCTCGCCCTCGTACCGGGCCGCCTCCCGGCGCATCTCCTCGTGGTCGATCCGGGCGGCGATCCCGTCGATGTAGACGTCGCGCAGCCGGTCGTTGCGCTGCGCCGCCAGCCGGAACGCGTGCCGGTCGGCCTGGTGCGCGGCGGCGTGGTCGCCGGCCCGGGCCAGGGCGATGCTGCGCAGCCGGGACGGTTCGGCCGCGCCGAGCGTCTCGGCCGAGACCTGGGCGGCGTCCAGCCGGGTCACCGCCTCGATCGGCCGGCCGTCGGCGACGGCCAGGCAGACCTGGCCGAGCTGGCGCATGTCCCGCGCCCGGGCGCTGTCGCCGCCGTGGCCGAGCAGCCGGGCGGGGTCGGCGTCCGTGCCGGACTCCACCCGGTCGCCGAGGGCGGCCCGGCGGGCCGCCGCGTAGCCGTACGCGGCCAGGCTGCTCGGCCGCAGGTTGCCGGCCCGCCCGGCGCGCAGGAACCGGTTGAGGTCCCCGGCGACGTCCCGGAGGACCCGCAGGCAGCCGTCGCTGTCCCCGTTGTGGTCCAGCGCGACCGCGTTGCGCAGCCGGATGCCGGGGGCGGCGAAGGTCTCCTCCGGGATGCCGGCGGCCAGCCCGACCTGGCGGGCCCGCTCGATCGCCCCGAGGGCGTGGCCGTGGAAGCTGAGGTAGGAGTAGGCCATCGCCAGGTCATGCCAGCCCCAGGCGGTGTCCCGGTCCGGGTCGTCGACGGTGCCGAGCCAGCGGGAGGCCTTGACCAGGTGGGTGACGCAGCGGTCCAGCGCCCCCTGGTGGTGCGCGGCCAGCGCGGCCAGCGCGTTGAGGTGCCCGCGCAGGTAGGGCTCGGCCAGGTCGCGGGTGGCGCTGGACGCCTCCTCGATGGCCCGGGTGAACTCCGCCGTCCGACCGAGGTTGATCAGCGCGGAGAGGCGCTGGACCAGGGCGTCGGCGCGGGCGTTCGGGTCGCTGGTGGTACGGATGACCCGGTCCAGGATGGCGCAGGCCTCCGCCGAGCGGCTGGCCTCCTGCAACGCCCGGGCGTGCCGGAGGGCGTCAACCTGGTCGTCGACCCGGTCGAGCCAGCTCACCAGCACCTCCCTGTCGGTGTGCGTCCGGCCGCACCCGCTCGTGATGTGACCCGCGACGCTTCATGATTATGTCGTGACCTCCCTCCCGCAACACCCGTCCGAAGGGACAGAACGCCAGCGGCCCTCGCTGGCGATAGCTCGGGCGGCCCGCACGCTGGCCGAGGCGGGGGTCGAGGCGCCCCGGGCGGAGGCCGAGCTGCTGGCCGCGTACGTGCTGGGCGTCCCCCGGGGTCGGCTGGCCCTGGCCGACGGGTTCAGCGCCGACGACCTCGACCGCTTGGACGCGCTGGTCGGCCGGCGGGTCGCCCGGGAGCCGTTGCAGCACCTCACCGGCGTCGCCGGCTTCCGGCACCTGGAGTTGGCGGTCGGCCCGGGCGTCTTCGTGCCCCGGCCGGAGACCGAGCTGCTCGCCGGCTGGGGCGTCGAGCAGGGGCGACGGCGGAGCGCGCCGCTGGTGGTCGACCTGTGCAGCGGCTCCGGCGCGATCGCCCTCTCCGTTGCCCAGGAACTGCCGGACGCCCGCGTGGTGGCGGTGGAGCGGTCCCCGGCGGCGCTGGCGTGGCTGCGGCGCAACGCCGCCGACCGGGCCGCCGCGAGGGACACCCCGATCGAGGTGGTGGCCGCCGACGTCACCGACCCGGAGCTGCTGGAGGAGCTGGTCGGCCGGGTCGACGTGCTGCTCTGCAACCCGCCGTACGTGCCGCGGTCGGTGGTGGTGCCGCCAGAGGTGGCCGGACACGATCCGGACGAGGCGGTCTTCGGCGGGGCGGACGGGCTGGCGGTGATCCGACCGGTGATCGGCCGCGCGGCCGACCTGCTGCGCCCCGGTGGGGTGCTCGGCGTCGAGCACGACGACACGCACGGCGCGGCGGTGCCCGCGCTGCTCGCGGCGGACGGCCGGTTCGCCGACGTCGAGGAGCACCGGGACCTGGTCGACCGGCCCCGGTTCGCCACGGCGTCGCGGCGAGCGGACGGCCAGCACGCCGCCGGCGGCCCGGCGTGGCAGACTGGCTCCTCGTGATGCTCTACGACTGTCGGTCGCCCGCCGACCGGGACCGCGGCATCGCCGCTGCCATCGAGGCGGTCAAGAACGGCGAGCTGGTCGTCCTGCCGACCGACACGGTCTACGGGATCGGCGCTGACGCCTTCACCCCGTACGCGGTGAAGGCGCTCGCGGACGCCAAGGGCGGCGCGCGGCAGGCGCCGCCGGTGCTGATCGGGTCGCGGCACACCCTCGACGGCCTGGTGTTCTCGCTGCCCCGCTCGGCCCGTGAGCTGGTCGAGGCGTTCTGGCCGGGCGCGCTGACCATCGTGGTGGAGCACTCGCCGAGTCTGTCCTGGGACCTGGGCGACTCCAGCGGCACGGTGGCGGTGCGGATGCCGCTGCACCCGGTGGCCCTGGAGGTGCTGCGGGAGACCGGCCCGATGGCGGTGGCGTCGGCCAACAAGGTCGGCCAGCCGGCCGCGGTCACCGCCGAGGAGGCGCGGGACCAGCTCGGCTACTCGGTCCGCGCCTACCTGGAGGCCGGGCCCGCCCCGGACCCGGTGCCGAGCACCATCGTCGACCTCACCGGCGAGGTGCCGCGGGTGCTGCGCCAGGGCGCCGTCGGGTTGGAGAAGCTGCGCGACGTGGTGCCGGACATCCTCGACGAGCGGGGGGTCTGAGTGCCGCCGTTCACCGTGCTGCACGTCTGCATGGGCAACATCTGCCGTTCCCCGATGGCCGAACGGCTGCTGGTGCTCGCGGTACGGGAGCGGCTGGGCCGGCTCGGGGTCGACCCGACCCGCTCGGACGAGCTGCTGCACAGCCACAGCGCCGGCACCGGGGGCTGGCACGCGGGCGAGGAGATGAATCCGCCGGCGGCCCGGCAGGTGGTGTCGCGCGGCGGTGGCGTGGACGGGTTCGCCGCCCGCAAGCTCCGGTCGGACCTCATCGACGCCGCCGACCTGGTCCTCACCGCCACCGCCGACCAGCAGGAGTACGTGGTGGCGCTGCGTCCGGACGCGGCGGCTCGCACCTTCGTGCTGGGCGAGTTCGGTCGGCTGCTGGCCGCCGTGGACGCCGCCGGGCTGCCCCCGGTGGAGGCCACCCCGGATGCCGTGTACGCCCGCGGGGTGGCCCTGGTGGCCGCCGCCGACGCGGCTCGGCAGGGGGCCTCCCCGCTGCCCGCCGACGACCTCGACGACCCGTGGGGTCGCGGCGACCAGTGCTTCAGCCGGGTCGCCGACGAGGTCGAGGAGACGGTCCACCCGCTGGCCGTCGCGCTGTTGCCCTGAGCCCGGCAGCCCCGAAGGTTGGGGTTTCTGTCCACCTTCATCCTTCTCCGCGAAATTCCTGCGTGTTTCGGGGGAAGAGGGCGGCGTGACCGCTGTTTCCGGTCATCCTGAACGGGTCCGAACGTGGCCGGCTCCTGCGGGGAGAGCTGATGAACCGGGCCCATCTCGACAAGTTGTTCACCGTCATGCTCGCCGGCGTGCTCGCCGGGCTGGCCCTGGCGGCGGCCGCGCTGCCGGTCGCGCTGGTGTTCGGGCTGGGCTTCAAGGGGCTGATGCCCTACTCGGAGCTGCCCGAGTCGCTGCGTACGCCGCAGCCGGCGCAGCGGTCCAACCTGTACGCCGACGACGGCCGCACCCTGATCACCTCCTTCTACCTGGAGGACCGGATGGACGTGCCGGTGGGCGAGGTGGCCCTGGTGATGCGGCAGGCCATCCTGGCCGCCGAGGACGTCCGGTTCTACCAGCACCACGGCGTGGACGTCCGCGGCGTGGTCCGGGCCTTCACCGTCAACCGGCGGGACGGAACGACCCGACAGGGCGCCTCCACGCTGACCATGCAGTACGTCCGCAACGTGCTGGCCAGCGATCCCCGGTTGACCGAGGAGCAGCGGTCCCGGGCCACCGAGATCACCGCGGGCCGCAAGATCCGGGAGATGCGCTACGCGCTGGCCCTGGAGCGGGAGCTGAACAAGGACCAGATCCTCAGCCGGTACCTGAACATCGCCTACTTCGGCGCCGGCGCGTACGGCATCGCGGCGGCCAGCAAGCGCTACTTCTCCACTGAGCCGGCGAAGCTGACCCTGGCCCAGGCGGCGCTGCTCGCCGGCCTGGTCCGCTCACCCGACAGCGACGACCCGATCAACGGCGATGCCGACGAGGCGCTGCGCCGCCGGGCGTACGTGCTGGACCGGATGGTGGAGACCGGCCAGGTCGGCGCGGCCGACGCCGCCCGGGCCAAGGACGAGCAGCTCAAGCTGAGGCCCAGCGCGACGCCGAACGACTGCGCCGCCGTGCCCGCCGAGCACAACGACTGGGGCTTCTTCTGCGACTGGTTCACCCAGTGGTGGAAGGCGCAGCCGGCCTTCGGCGGTTCCGCCGACGAGCGGCAGCGGACGCTGCGCCGCGGTGGCTTCAAGATCATCTCGTCGCTCGATCCGGACATGCAGCGCAAGGCCACCGAGCAGGTGCTGCAGGTCTATCCCGTCGGCAACAAGCGGGCCGTGCCGACCGCGGTGGTCCAGCCGGGCAGCGGCCGGGTGCTGGCCATGGCGGTGAACCGGAACTTCAGCGTGGCGGCCAACCCGCCCGGCCAGCGGAACTACCCGAACACCGTCAACCAGCTCGTCGCCGGCGGCGGGGACATCGTCGGCTACCAGGCCGGCTCGACGTTCAAGCTCTTCGCCCTGCTGGCCGCCCTGGAGGCGGGGCTGCCGCTGGCCACCTCCTTCGACTCGCCGTCCCGGCTCGTCACCGACTACCAGGTCGGCGGCGGTCCGGCCAGCTGCGGCGGTTACTGGTGCCCGACCAACGCCAACCCGGCGTGGATGGACGGCGACCGCACCATGTGGAGCGCCTTCGGCCGCTCGGTGAACACCTACTTCGCCTGGCTGACCGAGAAGGTGGGCGCGGACCGGGTGGTGGAGATGGCCGAGCGGCTCGGCATCGTGCTGCGCGCCAAGGACGACGCCGCGCTGGCCCGCAACGGCGCGAAGGGCTGGGGACCGTTCACCCTCGGTGTCGCCGCCACCACCCCGCTCGACCTGGCCAACGCGTACGCCACGGTGGCGGCCGAGGGAACCTGGTGCGCGCCGACGCCGGTCGCCTCGATCACCGACGGAGCCGGCCGGAAGGTGGCCGCCGGGGATCCGGACTGCCGGCAGGTGCTCGACACCGAGGTGGCCCGGGCGGCGGCGGACGCGGCCCGATGCCCGGTCGGCGACCAGTCGATGTACCGGAGCTGCGACGGCGGCACCGCCGAGGAGCTCCAGCCCGGGCTGCGCCGGCCGCTGGCCGGCAAGACCGGCAGCTCCGACCGGAACGCCACGGAGACGGTGGTGGCCTTCACCCCGCAGCTCGCGGTCGCCACCATCGCCGCGAACCCGGACGACCCCCGGGACGCGGTCGGCGGCGGCGTGCAGGCCCGGCAGATCGCCGCGGTGGGCCGGCTCCTCGCGTACGCCCTCCGCAACCAGCCAATCGTCGACTTCGTCCCGCCCAGCCAGACCACCGCCCACCGCGTCACCGCTCCCCGCACCGGCAACTAGGCCCCCGTGCCCCGCCGATCCTGCAGTTCGGGCGGGTCGGGGACGTACCGGGCGATGGCGTTCGGCACCGGGGTGACCAGACCGACCCAGTTCGAGAGAGCGACGGTGTCAGCGGCCGCACCGGCAGGATGATCCCGCCGTACGCCGGCCCCGCGGGGCCAGCAGGCGGGGCGCGAGGCGCCCGCCGAGGTGACCCGTGGCCCCGGTGACGAGGCATCGCACGACTCCCAGTCTGCGGCCCCATAGACTCCTTCGCTGTGGAGAACGCGAGGGACACCTTCTGGGGGCCGGACTTCCAGCAGCTCAGCGCCGTCGACCCGGAGATCGCCGGGGTGGTGCTCGGCGAGCTGGAGCGGCTGCGCGGCGGCCTGCAGCTGATCGCCAGCGAGAACCTGACGTCCCCGGCGGTGCTCGCCGCGCTCGGTTCGACGCTGACCAACAAGTACGCCGAGGGCTACCCGGGCCGGCGCTACTACGGCGGCTGCGCCGAGGTGGACCGGGCCGAGGAGATCGGCATCGCCCGGGCGAAGGAGCTCTTCGGCGCGGAGCACGCCAACCTCCAGCCGCACTCCGGTGCCAGCGCCAACCTGGCCGCGTACGCCGCCCTGGTGCAGCCGGGGGACACCGTGCTGGCGATGGACCTGCCGCACGGCGGGCACCTCACCCACGGCAGCCGGGTGAACTTCTCCGGCAAGTGGTTCCACGCCGTCGGCTACACGGTCCGGCCGGACACCGAGCTGATCGACTACGACGAGGTGCGCGACCTCGCCCGGGCACACCGCCCGAAGATGATCATCTGCGGAGCCACGGCCTATCCCCGGCTGATCGACTTCGCCCGGTTCCGCGAGATCGCCGACGAGGTCGACGCGTACCTGATGGTGGACGCGGCGCACTTCATCGGGCTGGTCGCCGGGCGGGCCGTCCCGTCGCCGGTGCCGTACGCCGACGTCGTCTGCTTCACCACCCACAAGGTGCTGCGCGGCCCGCGCGGCGGCATGATCCTGTGCCGGGAGTCGCTGGCGCCCCGGATCGACAAGGCGGTCTTTCCGTTCACTCAGGGCGGCCCGCTGATGCACGCCGTCGCCGCCAAGGCGGTCGCGCTGCGCGAGGCCGCCCAGCCCGAGTTCCGGGCATACGCCTCCCAGGTGGTGAGCAACGCCCAGGCGCTCGCCGCCGGCCTGGCCGCCGAGGGGATGCGCCCGGTGTCCGGCGGCACCGACACCCACCTCGCCCTGATCGACCTGCGCGAGGCCGGGGTGACCGGGGCCGAGGCGGAGGCCCGCTGCGACGCCGCGGCGGTCACGCTGAACAAGAACGCGATCCCGTACGACCCGCAGCCGCCGATGGTCGCCTCGGGCATCCGGGTGGGCACGCCGAGCGTCACCACCCAGGGCATGCGCGAGGGGGAGATGCGGCAGGTGGCCGCGCTGATCGCCCGGGCGGTCCGCACCGACCCTTCCGGTCCGGGGGGCGCCGACGAGCTGACCCGGATCGCCGCCGAGGTGGCCGAGCTGGTCGCCGCCTTCCCGGCGTACCCCCGTGGCTGAGCCCGGGGCGCGCGCGGCGGAGGCGGCCGCGGACCGTGGCTGGCGGCTGCGCCACCTGCCGGTGCTGCTGATCGCCTCGGCGGTGCTGGGCGCGCTGGCCGCGGTGGTCGGCGGGGTGACCGGCGGGGCCGACGCGGCGCTGGGCGCGGCGGCCGGGGTGGCCGTCACCGCGGTCAGCTACACCCTCACCACGGTCGTGCTGGCCTGGGCCGACGCCCGCGACCCGCAGCTGGTGCTGCCGTTCGGACTCGGCCTGTACGCGGCCAAGTTCACCCTGCTCGGGGCGGTGATGGTCGGGGTGGCGTCGACCGGCTGGTCGGGGCTGATCCCGCTCTGCCTGGGCATCGCCGCCGGGGTGGCGGTCTGGACCGGCGTGCACATCTGGTGGCTGGCCACGGTGCACGCCCGTCGCGTCCACAACTGACCGACCCGTCGCCGGCCGCCGTCCCAGCTTTCGGACGGCACGCCGGTGTGTCCGCGATCGGTCATTCTCTCAGTGCCGGGAGGGGAGTAGCGTGCCTCCAGACGACTTCGCCCGCCCGTGTCCCACACAACCAGGTTGTGCGGGGGGTGAGGCACAGCCTCGTCCTCTCGACTGATATCGTTCGCCCCGTCATGGCCGGTGACCAGAAACCCCCCAGCACTGGCGGCTCGGACGACGTTCCGTCCGGTGCCGGCCAGGGTTGGACCGCGCTCTCGTACCTCATCGGGGGCATGCTGGTCTGGGGTTTCATCGGCTGGCTGGTCGACCAGTGGCTCGACTCCGGTGGCATCGCCACCGGCATCGGCGTCGTGCTCGGCATGGCCGGGGGGATCATCCTGGTCGTCCGCCGACTCGGCACGCCTACTTAGGAAGGGACGCGGTGTTCGGACAGGCGAACGTCCTGGCAGCGGGCCAGGCGGAATTCCCACCCAGCGTGGAGGACTTCTACCTGCCCAGCATCCTGCCCTGGGGTGCGCACGACTCGTACTGGTTCACCAAGATCACTGCGATGGTCTGGATCGCCGTCGGCGTCCTGATCATCTTCTTCCTGGCCAGCTATCGGAAGCCGCAGCTGGTGCCGACGAAGAGGCAGTGGTTCGCCGAGTCGATCTACGGCTTCGTGCGGAACAACATCGCGGTCGACATGATCGGGCACGCGGGGGTGCGGTTCGCGCCGTACTTCACGACGCTGTTCTGCTTCGTCCTGCTGACGAACGCGTTCGCGATCATCCCGTTCTTCCAGATCTCGCCGAACTCGCACATCGCCTTCCCGGCGTTCCTCGCCGTGATCAGCTACGTGCTGTTCAACTACATCGGCATCCGGCACCACGGCTTCGTGAAGTACTTCAAGAACTCGCTCCTCCCGCCGGCGCCCTGGTACATCCTGCCGCTGCTGATCCCGATCGAGTTCTTCTCGACCTTCCTGGTCCGGCCGTTCTCGCTGGCCGTCCGTCTCTTCGCGAACATGTTCGCCGGCCATATGCTCCTGCTGGTCTTCACGCTCGGCGGCTTCGCGATGCTCTCCGCCAACGCCTGGCTGGCGCCGGTCTCGGTGCTGTCCTGGGTGATGACCATCGCGCTCACCTTCCTCGAATTCCTGGTGATCGTCCTGCAGGCCTACGTCTTCACGGTGTTGACCGCCAGCTACGTGCAGGGCGCGCTCGCCGAAGAGCACTGATCCACTTCGCACCAACCCGTTGTCGTCCCGCGTGACCGTCACGCGTGATAACCAGGAGGAACCAACCAATGGACGTTCTCGCCGCGCAAGGTGTAGTTGGCAGCACCGCCGCCATCGGCTACGGTCTCGCGGCCATCGGCCCGGGCATCGGCGTCGGCCTGGTCTTCGCCGCCTACATCCAGTCGACCGCCCGCCAGCCGGAGTCGTCGCGGATGACCCTGCCGTACGTCTGGATCGGCTTCGCCGTCATCGAGGCGCTCGCGCTGCTGGGCATCGCCTTCGGCTTCATCTGGCAGGGCACGCTTTCCTGATCCCGCCCCTCGACCGGGAGGTCACCCATGTTCTTCCTCGCCGCTGAGGGCGGTGGAGCGACCCACAACCCGATCATTCCTGCCTGGCAGGAGATCGTGGTGGGTGGGATCGCCTTCATCCTGCTCTGCTTCGTGCTGATGAAGTTCGTCTTCCCCCGCATGGAGCAGACGTTCCAGGCCCGGGTCGACGCGATCGAGGGCGGCATCAAGCGCGCCGAGGCCGCCCAGGCCGAGGCCAACCAGCTGCTCGAGCAGTACCGGGCGCAGCTCGCCGAGGCGCGTACCGACGCCGCCAAGATCCGGGACGACGCCCGGGCCGACGCCGAGGGCATCCGTCAGGACATCCTCGCCAAGGCGCGGGAGGAGTCCGACCGGATCATCGCGGCCGGCAAGGAGCAGCTCGCCGCCGAGCGGGCCACCATCGTGCGCGAGCTGCGCACCGAGGTCGGCACCATCGCGGTGGACCTGGCCAGCAAGATCGTCGGTGAGTCGCTCGTCGACGAGGCGCGGCGCAAGGGCACCGTGGACCGGTTCCTGAGCGGTCTCGAGAGCGCGGGGGCCCGCTGATGCAGGCCGCCAGCCGGGAGTCGTACAAGGTCGCGGCCGAGCGCCTCGACGCGTACGCCCGCGGCGCGGAGCCGTCGGCGGTGGCCTCCACCGCCGACGACATCCTCTCCGCCGCCACGCTGCTGCGGCGCGAGCCGCGGCTGCGCCGGGCGCTGTCGGATCCGGCCCGGTCCGCCGAGGACCGTGCCGGGCTGCTGACCGGCATCCTGGGCGGCAAGGTGGGCGCGGACGCGCTCGACCTGCTGACCGGCCTGGTGTCCGGCCGCTGGTCGGCGCCGTCGGAACTGCTCGACGGCACCGAGCGGCTCGGCGTCGAGGCGCTGCTGGCCAGCGCTGACAAGGCCGGCGACCTCGGCGAGGTCGAGGACGAGCTGTTCCGCTTCGGTCAGGTCGTCTCCGGTCAGTCGGCGCTCTCCAACGCGCTCTCCGACCCGATCGCCCCGGCCGAGCGGCGGGCCACCCTGGCCCGCGACCTGCTCGCCGGCCAGGCCCGCCCGGTCACCGTCCGCCTCGTCGAGGCCGCGCTCGGCGGGTTCGGGGGACGCTCCTTCAGCGGTGCGCTCACCCGGCTGGTCGAGCTGGCCGCCGACCGGCGGGACCGTCAGGTCGCGTACGTGACCGTGGCGGCTCCGTTGAGTGACGAGGAGGAGCGACGCCTCGGTGCCCGCCTCTCCGAGATGTACGGTCGAGAGGTTTCCGTCAAGCAGACGGTCGACCCCGAGGTGCTCGGTGGGGTGAGCGTGCGGGTCGGCTCCGACCTGTACGACGGCACCGTCCTGCGCCGCCTCAACGAGACCCGCAACGCGCTCGCGAAGCGCTGACCAGCGTCTCCGCAGCCCTGATTCGACCCCATCGGACCGGTCGGTACTAGGTATCCCGGGCCCCTGAAATTTAAGGAAGCAGAGGATGGCCGAGCTGACCATCTCGACGGAGGAGATCCGCGGCGCCCTGGAGCGCTACGTCTCCTCCTACACGGCCGACGTCTCCCGCGAGGAGGTCGGCACCGTCACCGACGCCGGCGACGGCATCGCCCACGTCGAGGGTCTCCCCTCGACCATGACCAACGAGCTCCTGGAGTTCGAGGACGGCACGCTCGGCCTGGCGCTGAACCTCGACGTCCGGGAGATCGGTGTCGTCGTCCTCGGTGACTACGGCGGGATCGAGGAGGGGCAGCGCGTCAAGCGGACCGAGCGGGTGCTCTCCGTGCCGGTCGGCGACGCCTTCCTGGGCCGCGTGGTCAACGCGCTCGCCCAGCCGATCGACGGCCTCGGCGACATCGCGAACGAGGGCTACCGCGAGCTGGAGCTGCAGGCTCCGAACGTGATGGCCCGGCAGTCCGTCTTCGAGCCGATGCAGACCGGCATCAAGGCGGTCGACGCGATGACCCCGATCGGCCGGGGCCAGCGGCAGCTGATCATCGGTGACCGCAAGACCGGCAAGACCACGGTCGCCCTGGACACCATCCTCAACCAGCGGGACAACTGGCGCTCCGGCGACCCGAAGAAGCAGGTTCGCTGCATCTACGTCGCCATTGGCCAGAAGGCCTCCACGATCGCCTCGATCAAGGGCATCCTGGAGGAGGCGGGCGCGATGGAGTACACCACCATCGTCGCCTCCCCGGCGTCCGACCCGGCCGGCTTCAAGTACCTCGCCCCCTACACCGGCTCGTCCATCGGGCAGCACTGGATGTACGGCGGCAAGCACGTCCTGATCGTCTTCGACGACCTGAGCAAGCAGGCCGAGGCGTACCGCGCCGTGTCGCTGCTGCTGCGTCGCCCGCCAGGCCGCGAGGCGTACCCGGGTGACGTCTTCTACCTGCACTCCCGGCTGCTTGAGCGCTGCGCGAAGCTCTCCGACGAGCTGGGCGGCGGCTCGATGACCGGTCTGCCGATCATCGAGACGAAGGCCAACGACATCTCGGCCTTCATCCCGACCAACGTCATCTCGATCACCGACGGCCAGATCTTCCTCGAGACCGACCTGTTCAACCAGGGCGTCCGGCCGGCCATCAACGTCGGCACCTCGGTCTCCCGGGTCGGTGGCGCCGCGCAGGTGAAGCCGATGAAGAAGGTCGCCGGTTCGCTCCGGCTCAACCTGGCCCAGTTCCGCGAGCTGGAGGCGTTCGCCGCCTTCGCCTCCGACCTGGACAAGGCCTCCCGGGCCCAGCTGGAGCGCGGCTCCCGCCTGGTCGAGCTGCTCAAGCAGCCGAACTACTCGCCGTACCCGGTGCAGGAGCAGGTCGTCTCCGTCTGGGCCGGCGTCGAGGGCAAGCTGGACGACATCCCGGTGGGCGAGGTCCGTCGCTTCGAGTCGGAGTTCCTCCAGTACCTCCGGCACAAGCACGAGGGCACTCTCGTGGCGATCGCTGACAACAAGTGGGACGACGAGATCATCGGCACCCTGGACCAGGCCATCACCGAGTTCAAGCAGATGTTCCTGGGCAAGGAGGACGAGCAGCGGATCAACGAGCCCGCCGCGAAGCCGCTGGCGGGCGAGGAGAACCGCGAGACGGTGACCCGCTTCCGGGACGGCTCGACCGACCGCCCGGTAGAGAGCTGATCCATGGCGGCCCAGGTTCGCGTTCTTCGCCAGCGGATCCGCTCGGCGAAGGGGATGAAGAAGATCACCAAGGCGATGGAGCTCGTGGCGACGAGCCGGATCGCCAAGTCCCAGGCGCGGGTGGAGGCGTCGCTGCCGTACGCCCAGGCCATCACCGGCGTGCTCACGGCGCTGGCGTCCAACGCGCGGATCGACCACCCGCTGCTCACCCCGCGTGAGCGGGTGCGGCGGGCCGGCGTCCTGCTGGTCACCAGCGACCGGGGCCTGGCCGGCGGTTACAGCTCCAACGCGATCAGGACGGCGGAGTCGCTGATCGCCCGGCTCAAGGCCGACGGCAAGGAGCCGGTGCTCTACGTCGTCGGGCGCAAGGGCGTCGGGTTCTACCGGTTCCGCAACCGGGACATCGCGGCGAGCTGGACGGGCTTCTCGGAGCAGCCGTCCTTCGCGGATGCCCGCGAGGTGGGCGAGACGTTGATCAAGGCGTTCTCGGCCGGCGCGGACGACGTGGACGGCCGCGGCGGGGCGGACGGGGTACTCGGCATCGACGAGCTGCACATCGTCTTCACCGAGTTCCACTCCCTGATGACCCAGACGCCGGTCGCGAAGATCATCGGCCCGATGCAGGTCGAGGACCGTCCGCGGTCCGAGGGCCTGCTGCCGGCGTACGAGTTCGAGCCGGAGGCGGAGTCGCTGCTCGACGCGCTGCTGCCGAAGTACATCAACACGCGGATCTACGCGGCGTTGATCGAGTCGGCGGCGAGTGAGTCGGCGGCCCGGCGGCGGGCGATGAAGGCCGCCACCGACAACGCCGAAGACATGATCGAGAAGTACACGCGCGAGATGAACACGGCCCGCCAGGCCGGGATCACCCAGGAGATCAGCGAGATCGTCGGCGGCGCGAACGCGCTCGCCGCGTCGGGAAGTGAAGTGTGATGACTGCCCCAGTAGAGACCAAGACGGCCACGGGTCGCGTGGTCCGGGTCATCGGCCCGGTCGTCGACGCCGAGTTCCCGCGCGACGCCATGCCGGCCCTGTTCAACGCCCTGCACGTGAGCGTGACGCTCTCCGGCGGTGAGAAGACGCTGACCCTGGAGGTCGCCCAGCACCTGGGTGGCAACATGGTCCGCGCCATCTCGATGCAGCCGACCGACGGCCTGGTCCGCGGCACCGAGGTGCGCGACACCGGCTCGCCGATCACCGTGCCGGTGGGCGACGCGGTCAAGGGCCACGTGTTCAACGCGATCGGTGAGGTGCTCAACCTGACCGAGGGCGAGACGCTCACCCCGGACGACCACTGGGTCATCCACCGCAAGGCCCCGGCCTTCGCGGACCTGGAGCCGAAGACCGAGATGCTGGAGACCGGCATCAAGGTCATCGACCTGCTCGCCCCGTACGTCAAGGGTGGCAAGATCGGCCTGTTCGGCGGTGCCGGCGTGGGCAAGACGGTGCTCATCCAGGAGATGATCACCCGGGTGGCCCGGAACTTCGGTGGTACCTCGGTCTTCGCCGGCGTGGGTGAGCGCACCCGCGAGGGCAACGACCTCATCGCCGAGATGACCGAGTCCGGCGTCATCGACAAGACGGCGCTGGTCTACGGCCAGATGGACGAGCCGCCGGGCACCCGGCTGCGGGTCGCCCTGTCCGCGCTGACCATGGCGGAGTACTTCCGCGACGTGAAGAAGCAGGAGGTGCTGCTCTTCATCGACAACATCTTCCGCTTCACCCAGGCCGGTTCCGAGGTCTCCACGCTGCTCGGCCGCATGCCGAGCGCCGTGGGTTACCAGCCGACCCTGGCCGACGAGATGGGCGAGCTCCAGGAGCGGATCACCTCCGTCCGGGGTCAGGCCATCACCTCGATGCAGGCGATCTACGTGCCCGCCGACGACTACACCGACCCGGCGCCGGCCACCACGTTCGCCCACCTGGACGCGACCACCAACCTGGAGCGGTCGATCTCCGACAAGGGCATCTACCCGGCCGTGGACCCGCTGGCGTCCTCGTCCCGGATCCTCGCCGCGGAGTTCGTCGGCCAGGAGCACTTCCAGGTCGCCACCGAGGTGAAGCGGATCCTGCAGCGCTACAAGGACCTGCAGGACATCATCGCCATCCTCGGTATCGAGGAGCTCTCCGAGGAAGACAAGATCACCGTGGGCCGGGCCCGGCGGATCGAGCGCTTCCTGTCGCAGAACACCTACGCCGCCGAGCAGTTCACCGGCGTGCCGGGCTCGACGGTCCCGATCGCCGAGACCATCGAGGCGTTCAGGAAGATCAGCGAGGGCGAGTACGACCACTTCCCCGAGCAGGCGTTCTTCATGTGCGGCGGTCTCGAGGACCTCGAGGCCAAGGCCAAGGAGCTGATGGAGGGTTAGACCTCGGTCACACCCACGGAGGCCATCCCGGCGTAGCCGGGGTGGCCTCCGTCCGTTCGGGTCCGGTGATAGCAGATGTCCGCTTCGGCGGCAAGCGGTTCGCCGAGACGCGGGGTACCGTTCGTGGCGCGGCGCTCACGTATGAGCGTTGATCTTTGCAACGAAACGGTCGCCAGCGCCCGTCTTCCAGTCGTGGGCGTGACGAATGGAGGTGCTCGTGGCTAAGGCCGGCACGGACGGCGGCAAGCGGTCCTTCTGGCGTGGGGTGCCCCGGTGGGCCCGCGTCTGCACCGCCTTCGGTGTGGTCCTCATGGTGCTCAGCGGCGCGGTGCTGGTCGGCTACGAGGCGCTGCTGTCCCGCTATGAGGGCGCGGTCGGCAAGGGCGACCTCTTCGGCGACGAGGCCGCCGGTGCCCAGGAGCGCAAGAGCGACATCAAGGGCCCGCTGAACATCCTGCTGGTCGGCATCGACCCCCGCAAACCGGAGACCCCGCCGCTGGCGGACTCGATCATGATCCTGCACGTGCCCGCCGGGATGGACCGCGGCTACCTCTTCTCGCTGCCGCGGGACCTGCGGGTGGACATCCCGCAGTTCCCCAAGGCGAACTTCCCGGGCCGTACGGACAAGCTGAACGCCGCCATGTCGTTCGGCAGTCGGGTCCCGGGCAAGAACCCGGACGCCGCGCAGGGCTTCGAGCTGCTCGCGAAGACCGTGCAGCAGGTCACCGGGATCCAGCGCTTCGACGCCGGCGCGATCATCAACTTCACCGGCTTCAAGAAGATCGTCGACGCGATGGGTGGCGTCGACATGAACATCGAGCGGGACGTGAAGTCCGAGCACCTGCAGCCGGACGGCACGGCGCGCCAGCTCAAGCCGGGCGGCGGGGGCTACCTCGGCCCGCAGGCCGAGTACAAGAAGGGCAACGCGCACCTCAACGGCTGGCAGGCGCTGGACTACGTCCGCCAGCGCTACCCGAAGAACGGTGTGCCGGACGCCGACTACGGCCGGCAGCGGCACCAGCAGCAGTTCATCAAGGCGATGGTCAACCAGGCGTTCAGCGCCGACGTGGTGACCAACCCGATCAAGCTGGACCGAGTCATCCGGGCCGCCGGCCAGTCGCTGATCTTCAACGGCCGCGGCTACAGCGTGGTCGACTTCGCGATCGCCCTGAAGGGCATCCGGTCGGATTCGATCGAGACCATCAAGCTCCCCGGCGGGGGCATCGGCACCGGCTCGGCGTACAAGGGGGAGCGGCTGCTGCCCACGGCGCAGGACTTCTTCACCGCCATCCGCACCGAGCAGGTGGACGCCTTCATGCTGGAGCACCCCGACTTCAAGCAGAAGAACAGTTAACGTGAGCGCGAGCGGGCCCCGGCGCACGCCGGGGCCCGCTCGTGTGGCACCGGGCACCTCCCGTGGCGCAGCTCTCGCCACCCGCGTTGGGTGGCCCCCGGGGTCGCGACTAGACTTTCGGCAATCCGCCGCCGCAGCAAGGAGACAGCGTGGCACAGCAGCTTCACGTCGAGCTCGTAGCCGTCGAGGAGAAGGTCTGGTCCGGCGAGGCCGAGATGGTCGTCGCCCGGACGACCGAGGGTGAGCTGGGTGTGCTCCCGGGCCACGCGCCGCTGCTCGGCCAGCTCGCGGAGCCCAGCCAGGTCCGCATCAAGCAGGCCGGCGGCCAGCAGGTCGCGTACGACGTCGCCGGCGGTTTCCTCTCCGTGACCGGTGAGGGCGTCACCGTCCTCGCCGAGAGCGCCACCCCCGCCACTCCGGCCCGCTGAGCCGACCCGCCGATGAAGATCGTGGAAGGGATCGGAATCGGCGTCGCGGTCGTGCTCGCCGCGCTTCTGATCCTCTTCATCCGGCGGGCCCTGTTCACCCGCAGCGGAGGCATCATCCGGCTCAGCGTCCGGGTCTCCACGATCCTGGACGGTCGGGGCTGGTCACCCGGCTTCGGCCGGTTCGCCGGCGACCAGCTGCGGTGGTACCGGATGTTCAGCTTCGCCCTGCGCCCCAAGCGGGTGCTCTCCCGCAAAGGGCTGGCCGTGGAGCGCCGCCGGCTCCCGGAGGGGCAGGAACGCCTCTCCATGCCCGCGGACTGGGTGATCCTCCGCTGTACCAGCAACCATGCGCCGGTGGAGATCGCCATGGCACGGTCCACGGTCACCGGCTTCCTCTCCTGGCTCGAGGCCGCCCCGCCCGGGGCGGCCTCGCCGCGTCTGGCCTCCCAGGACTGGCCCGCCGCCTGACTCACCCGGCTCTTTGGGGTGGGCCCGCCGTGACCGGCTCCCCGCTCTCCCGTTCTTTGGTTGCGGTGGGGCCGGTGGCGACCGTCCCCGGCTTCGGGCGGTCAGGCTTGATCCCTGCGCCGGGGACGGTCGCCCCCCAGCCCTGATTTGGTCGCCGTCCGCCCGGTGCGCCAGGTGGCTTTTCGGGTACGGGTTCCGGTTCGCCGCCTGGGTGGGCTCCGGTGCCCGCTTGGGCGTGATCGACTCCGTGTCCCCGATGTTGGCGGTGTCCGATGGGCGCGGATCCCGCCACGTCGGCGATCTGGTGCCGGCTGTCCGGTTCGGTCCGCCCGGCCACCGCCGGACTGGGCGGGATGTCCGTTTCTGGGTGTGACCGGCGGCATCCCCCAGCCGGAATCGTGGCCGGGCCGGGGTCGTTACATCTCCCGTACGACCGAGTACCTGGCCCGCTCGACGGGTTGGTGGTCGGGCCCCGGAATGATGGCGGGCCGGCGGTCGTTACACGTGGTCCCGGCGCTGCGAAGAGGCCCCGCCCCGCGGCCGGACCGGGCAGAGACTTTCCCCCTTGCAGTTTTTGAGCGCCTGACGGTGCTTGCGCACGTGCCGGCCCCCCTCGGCGGTGACGCCGACCCCCGAATGGAGCTTCACCATGAACACGATCATGCGTAAGAGCGTTCTGGGTATTGCTGGTCTGGCTTTCACCGGTGGCGTGTTCGCCGGTCCGGTCGCCGCGCACGCCGACGCCACCCCGGTGGCCGGCAAGCCGGTCGCTGTGCAGGCCGACAAGCCGGGCGTGGACAAGGGCAAGCTGATTCCGCATGGTGTGCAGGGCGCGCAGTCGAAGATCACCCTGAACGCTGAGCAGACCGGCAACGCCAAGGCGATCATCGCGGCGACGAAGAAGGCGGGTCTGCCGGAGCGGGCCGCGGTCATCTCGATCGCGACCAGCCTGCAGGAGTCGAAGCTGGAGAACCTGGGTCACCTGGGTGACGCCAACGACCACGACTCGTTGGGCCTGTTCCAGCAGCGTCCGTCCTCGGGTTGGGGCACGCCGAAGCAGATCACCGACCCCGAGTACGCGACCCTGGCGTTCGAGAAGGGTCTCAAGCAGGTCGACGGGTGGCAGGACATGCCGCTGACCGAGGCCGCCCAGACGGTGCAGGTGTCGGCCTACCCGGACGCCTACGCCCAGTGGGAGCAGCAGGCCGCCGACATCGTCGCCGCCAACTGGAACAGCTGACCCAACCGAACAAGGCAACAAGCCGCTGGCCGGCACCCCGAGACACGGGGTGCCGGCCAGCGGCGTTTTCACGTACCGCAGAAGAACCGTGACCCGCGCGGACCGTGACCAAGGTCAGGGCTGGGGGCGGCCGTCCCCGGCGCAGGGATCAAGCCTGACCGCCCGGAGCCGGGGACGGTCGCCCCCAGCCCCCACCGCAACCACGGATCAAACCCCCGCGACCAGCTCCACCTCATACCCCTGCCCGTCGGCGAGGTAGGCGGCGTACGTCCCCGGACCGCCCGCGTGCGGGTGCCGGTCCGGGAAGAGCAACTCCCAGCCGTGGTCGGGGGCGGCGACGACCAGGGCGTCCACCGCGGCCGGTGGGCCGGCGTGGAAGGCCAGGTGGTTGAGCCCCGGCGCGAGCCGGTCGTGCATCCGCCCGGAGAGCCCGGGGGACTCCTCCAGCACCAGGTAGGTCGGGCCGAGCCGCCAGGACCGGCCGGCCGGCCAGTCCTGGAACGGCGTCCAGCCCAGCTCGCCGAGGAGCCAGCCCCAGCTGCACCGGGCCGCGTCGAGGTCCGGTACCCAGACCTCGACGTGGTGCAGCGCGCCGACGGTCATCGCTTCCCGCCCGGCACCCATAGCACATCTCCGTCCGGATTTGCCGTTCTTGACAGGATGAAGAGCAGATCGGAGAGGCGGTTGAGATACTTTGCCGGAAGGGGACTGGTCCGGTCTGGATCATGCGCGACCAGGGCCCACGCCGCACGCTCGGCGCGCCGGGCGATCGTCCGTGCCACGTGCAGCAGCGCCGCGCCAGCGGTGCCGCCGGGGAGGATGAAGGAGTCGAGCTTGCTCAGGCGTGCGTTGTACTCGTCGCACCAGCCCTCGAGGCGCTCCACATACTCCTCGGTGACCCGCAGCGGCGGGTACTTCGGGTCCGGCTCGACCGGGGTGGCCAGGTCCGCGCCGACGTCGAACATGTCGTTCTGGATCGACCCCAGCACCGCCCGCAGCTCGTCGTCGAGCTGCCCCAGCGCGAGCGCGACGCCGATCGCCGCGTTGCACTCGTCGACGTCGGCGTACGCGGCGATCCGTGGATCGGTCTTCGGCACCTGCTCGTTGTTGCTCAGCCTGGTCATGCCGGCGTCGCCGGCCTTGGTGTAGATGCGCGTGAGGTGGACGGCCATGACGCACAGCCTACGGATACCGGACCTGACCATCCCGGCGCGGCCGGGCCAGGCCGGCTGGCCGGCCGGTGTCGGTCCGGGTGACGCCGGCGATCCGGCGGTCAACGACGTCGACGTCATCCGGGTGCCTGGCAACGCGCGGCTGGCCGGCACGGTCCACGTCGTCGGGGCGAAGAACTCCGCGCTAAAGCTGATGGCGGCCGCGCTCCTCGCGCCCGGGCGGAGCGTGATCACCAACGTCCCCCGGATCACCGACATCGCCATCATGGGTGAGGTGCTGCGCCGGCTCGGCTGCGACGTACGGTTCGGCGCCGACGACCCGGTCGATCCGATGGTGGCCCGCGGCGGGGTGGAACGCTCCCGGTCGGTCCTCATCGACGTGCCGGAGCGGCCCGGCGCGGAGGCCGACTACGACCTGGTCCGGCGGCTGCGCGCGTCGATCTGTGTGCTCGGCCCGCTGCTGGCCCGCCGGGGATACGTGCGGGTGGCGCATCCCGGCGGGGACGCGATCGGCTCCCGTGGCCTGGACATGCACATCTCCGGGCTGACCCGGATGGGCGCGGACATCTCCGGTGAGCACGGCTTCGTCATCGCGTCCGCCCCCGACGGGCTGCACGGCGCGGATATCGTGCTGGACTTCCCCAGCGTCGGTGCGACGGAGAACCTGGTGATGGCGGCGGTGTTGGCCCGGGGCAGCACGGTGATCGACAACGCCGCCCGGGAACCGGAGATCGTCGACATCTGCTCGATGCTGATCCAGATGGGCGCCCGGATCGAGGGGGAGGGCACCTCGACCCTGCACATCAAGGGCGTGCCGGAGCTGCGCGCGGTGCGGCATGCCACGGTGGGGGACCGGATCGTCGCCGGTACCTGGGCGTTCGCCGCCGCGATGACCCGGGGGGACGTCACGGTCACCGGCATCGACCCGGCGTTCCTGGAGGTCGCGCTGGACAAGCTGGTCTCGGCCGGCGGCCTGGTGGAGACCCGTGGCGACGCCTTCCGGGTACGCGTGGACGACCGCCCGACCGCGGTGGACGTGGTGACCCTGCCCTACCCGGGCTTCGCCACCGACCTGCTGCCGATGGCGATGGGGCTGGCGGCGGTGAGCGACGGGGCGTCGCTGATCACGGAGAACATCTTCGACGGCCGGTTCATGTTCGCCAACGAGATGATGCGCCTCGGCGCGGACATCAAGACCGACGGCCACCACGCGGTGGTACGCGGCCGGGACCGGCTCTCCGGCGCCCCGGTCCGCGCCACCGACATCCGGGCCGGCGCCGGTCTGATCATCGCCGGGCTCTGCGCCGACGGGGTCTCCGAGGTCTCCCACGTGCACCACGTGGACCGCGGCTATCCGGACTTCGTCGCCGACCTGCGGGCTCTCGGGATCGAGGTCGAGCGCGGCACGATCCCGGACGAGCCGGCCCTGGAAATCTGATCCAGGAGAGGGCTTAGCCGTCGTTCAGGCTCGCCGACTAGGGTGCTGGCAGGTACTCAAACAGGCGAGGGAGAAGCAGATGGCAGGTCGACTCGCGGTCGTCGGTGCCGGGCTGATGGGCTCGGGCATCGCCCAGGTGGCGGCGCAGGCGGGCTGGCAGGTGACGCTGCGCGACCTGGACGACGCGGCCACCAAGCGGGGCGTCGACGGCATCCGGAAGTCGCTGGAGAAGTTCGCCGAGAAGGGGAAGATCGAGGCGTCCGAGGTCGATGCGGCGCTGGGCCGGATCACCCCGACCACGGACCTGGAGGCGGTCGCCGATGCGGACATCGTGGTCGAGGCGGTCTTCGAGCGGCTGGAGATCAAGCACGAGGTGTTCCGCGCGCTGGACAAGATCTGCAAGGCCGATGCGGTGCTGGCCACCAACACCTCGGCCATCCCGGTCACCCAGATCGCGGCGGTGACCGAGCGGCCGGAGTCGGTCGTCGGCACCCACTTCTTCTCCCCGGTGCCGATGATGAAGCTCTGCGAGCTGGTCCGCGGCTACAAGACCAGTGACGAGACCCTGGCGACGGTGAAGGCGTTCGCCGAGGAGATCGGCAAGACGGTCGTCGTGGTCAACCGGGACATCGCCGGCTTCGTCACCACCCGGCTGATCTCCGCGCTGGTCGTCGAGGCGGTCAAGCTGGTCGAGTCCGGCGTGGTCTCGGCGGAGGACCTGGACACTGCCTGCAAGCTCGGCTTCGGCCACGCCATGGGCCCGCTGGCCACCACCGACCTGACCGGCGTGGACGTGCTGCTGCATGCCTCGAAGAACATCTACACCGACACCGCCGACGAGAAGTTCTTCCCGCCGGAGCTGCTCCAGCGCATGGTCACCGCCGGTGACCTGGGCCGGAAGACCGGAAAGGGCTTCTACACGTACTGAGCCGGCACCGCGGGCGACGGCGGGACCGTCCGTCGCCCGCGCCCGGTCACGGCCGGGGCGGGCTGAGCGCGGCGCCGAGCAGGGCGAAGGCGTCCGGGATCACCGTGCCCCAGTAGGCGAAGTTGTGCCGGCCGTCGGCCCAAGCCGCGCGTACCGGCGGCTCGGGCAGCGCCCGGGCCAGGGCGCGCACGTCGCGGAGGAAGTTGTCCTGCCGGCCGCACCAGAGGCCGACCGGGGTGCCGCGCAGCCGCGCCGCCCCGGCGAAGACCGCGTCCCCGGGCCGGACGGCGGGGGAGAAGGCGGCCACCGCGTGCAGCCATCCCGGGTACGTCTCGGCGAGCAGCAGCGCGCCGAAGCCCCCCATCGACCAGCCCCAGACCGCCGTCCGGTCGACGTCGAAGCCGCGCCGGGCGCACCAGGTGGGCACCTCCTCGCGCACCATCCGCTGCATGTCGTCGTCGCCGGAGCGCCGCCAGGAGAGCCGGCCGCCGGTGGCGGCGGCGAGCACGAAGGGCGGCGCGCCCCGGCGGACCGCGTCGGTGAGGAAGCGGGCGAGCCCGAGGCGCCCGAAGTCCCGGGGCGTGGCCGAGGCGCCGTGCAGCACCAGGCAGATGGGCAGACCCCGGCCGTCGCCGTACCCCTCGGGGACGGCGGTCCAGAAGTCCACCTCGCGGCCCCTGGCGGCCGACCGGATCTGGATCAGGCGTTCGTCGCCGGCGGGGGCGTCGGGGGGCGCGGGCACCGGCCCGGGCCGGGGGCGGGACAGCTCCCGGGTGGTGAGGCCGCCGACCACGGCGACGGCGGCCGTGCCGGCGCCGGCCAGCAGCAGCCGGCGCCGGGTCAGAGCATGAGCCATGCAGGCGAGTGTGACACCCGCCGGCCCGCCCGACCGACCCCGGACGGCCGGGCGCGTCCGGCGGACGCCGCAGTGGCCGGCGGGCCCCGCCGGGCGGCAGTTCAGCCGTCGCGCCGGGTGGTCCAGCGGAAGGTGGTCAGGCAGAGGAGCAGGCCGATCACGCACCACGCGGCGAGCACCAGGGCGACCCGGCCCAGCTCGAACGAGCCGCCCGGCTCCTGGGCGCCGAAGCTCTCCGGCAGGAAGACCGCGCGCAGACCCTGGCACATCCACTTCAGCGGGAAGAGCGCCGCGACCTGCTGCATCCAGCTCGGCAGCTCGGTGAAGACGAAGAAGACCCCGGAGATGAACTGGAGCACCAGCGCCACGGGGGTGACCACGGCAGAGCCGCTGCGGGCGGTGCGGGCCAGGGAGGAGATGGCGATGCCGCAGAGGGTGCAGGCGGTGACGCCGAGCGCGGAGACCCAGCCGAAGGTCAGCCACCTGCCGACGGTGTCGGGCAGCTTCAAATCGAACAGCAGCACCGCGACGAGGAGCAGCAGGGCGGTCTCGGCCACACCGATCGCCACCACCATGATCACCTTGCCGGCGAAGTACACCCATTTCGGCATCGGCGTGCCCCGGTAGCGCTTGAGCACGCCCCGGTCTCGCTCGATCGGGATCCAGATGCCCAGGTTCTGGAAGCTCACCGTCATCAGGCCCGTCGCGATCATGCCGGTGATGAAGTACTGGGTGAACCTGACCCCGCCGCCGATCTCACCGCGGAAGATCGACGCGAAGATCAGGATCATGATGATCGGGAAGCCCATCGTGAAGACGACGGACTCCCGGCTGCGCAGGAACTGGGTGATCTCCAGCCGCCCCTGCCGCAGCGCGAGCGCGCCCGGGCCGAGCCGCCGGGCCGGGGCGGCGGCGACCGGGGCCGCCGGCTTCGTGGTGGTCGTCATGACTGTCCGATCATCTTCAGGTAGACGTCTTCGAGGGTCGGCCGGGTCACCGTCAGGCCCGGGACCTCGCCGCCGTAGCGCGCGGCCAGCTCCGCCACCAGGGCCGTCGGCGTCGCGCTCTCCGCGGTCTCCAGCGCTCCGTCCGGGGTACGCCAGGAGACCGTGGCCAGGGCCTCCTGCCGGTTGCCCAGCCGGTTCGGCGGGGCCACCTCGACCAACCGCCCGGCGGCGATCACGCCGACCCGGTCGGCGAGCGCTTCCGCCTCGTCCAGGTAGTGCGTGGTCAGCACGATGGTGGTGCCGGCGGCGGCGAGGTCCCGGATCAGCTCCCAGAACTCCCGCCGGGCCTCCGGGTCGAAGCCGGTGGTCGGCTCGTCGAGGAAGAGCAGCTCCGGGCGGCCGATGATGCCCAGCGCCACGTCGAGGCGGCGCTTCTGGCCGCCGGAGAGGGTGTGGGTCCGCGCCTTCGCCTTGCCGCCGAGCCCCACCCGCTCGATCACCTTGTCCGGGTCGTCCGCCTCGGCGTAGAAGCCGGAGAAGTGCCGGACCACCTCGGCGACGGTCAGCTCGTCGAACTCGCCGGTGCCCTGGAGCACGATGCCGACCCGCGAGCGCCAGTGTGGCGCCGGATGGGCCGGGTCGCTGCCGAGGACGGACACCTCGCCGGAGTCGCGCCGCCGGTAGCCCTCCAGGATCTCCACCGTGGTGGTCTTGCCCGCGCCGTTCGGGCCGAGCAGGGCGAACACCTCGCCGCGGTGGACGTCGAGGTCCACCCCCGCCACCGCGACGTTGTCGCCGTACGCCTTGCGCAGTCCCCGTACGGAGATCGCGAGCTCGTCATCCATGCCGTCAAGTGTGCGACCTGGCCGCCGGCGCGGGGAGCCCGGGGTGTGGTGGTCGCGGCCATGTCGGGCGCTTCCCGCCCGGACGTCCGCGACATGGACCTGTGTGGTTTTCCACAGCCCGTTTTACTGAACGGTAACTTAGACTCCGGCCATGGACGAGAAGGCTCTCCCGGGCCGGCTGCCGGAGCGCGACCGCCCCTGGGTGATGCGCACGTACGCCGGGCACTCCTCCGCCGCGGCGACCAACGCGCTCTTCCGCCGCAACCTGTCGAAGGGGCAGACCGGCCTCTCGGTCGCCTTCGACCTGCCCACCCAGACCGGGTACGACCCCGACCACGAACTGGCCGCCGGCGAGGTGGGCCGGGTCGGCGTGCCGGTGGCGCACCTCGGCGACATGCGGGCCCTCTTCGACGGCATTCCGCTCGCCGGGATGAACACCTCGATGACGATCAACGCGCCCGCGATGTGGCTGCTCGGCCTCTACGGCACGGTCACCGCCGAGCAGGGCGCCGAGCTGTCCCGCTGCGCCGGCACCACCCAGAACGACATCATCAAGGAGTACCTCTCCCGCGGGACGTACATCTTCCCCCCGGCGGCGTCGCTGCGGCTCACCGCGGACGTCATCGCGTACACGCTGCGCGAGATGCCGAAGTGGAACCCGGTGAACATCTGCTCGTACCACCTCCAGGAGGCCGGCGCGACGCCGGTGCAGGAGGTCGGCTTCGCGCTCGCCACCGCGGTCGCCGTGCTCGACGCGGTCCGCGACTCCGGCCAGCTGCCCGCCGACCGGATGGGCGACGTGGTGCAGCGGATCTCCTTCTTCGTCAACGCCGGGGTCCGCTTCGTCGAGGAGATCGCCAAGATGCGCGCGTTCGGCGTGCTCTGGGACGAGATCACCCGCGACCGGTACGGCGTCACCGACCCGAAGCAGCGCCGCTTCCGGTACGGCGTGCAGGTCAACTCACTCGGCCTGACCGAGGCCCAGCCGGAGAACAACATCCAGCGGATCGTGCTGGAAATGCTCGGCGTGACCTTCTCCCGCGACGCCCGGGCCCGCGCGGTGCAGCTCCCCGCCTGGAACGAGGCGCTCGGCCTGCCCCGCCCCTGGGACCAGCAGTGGTCGCTGCGCATGCAGCAGGTCCTCGCGTACGAGTCGGACCTGCTCGAATACCCCGACCTGTTCGAGGGCTCGCACGTGATGACCGCGCTGGTCGACGGGATCGTCACCGGGGCCCGGATCGAGCTGGAGAAGGTGCTGGAGATGGGCGGCGTGGTGGCCGCGGTGGAGACCGGCTACCTGAAGGGCGCCCTGGTCGCCTCGCTGGCCGACCGGCGCCGGCGGATGGAGTCCGGCGCCGACGTGGTGGTCGGCGTCAACCGGTTCACCGAGACCGAGCCGTCCCCGCTGACCGCGGCCGGCGCCGAGGCCGTCGAGCAGGTCGACCCCGCGGTCGAGGCCGCGGCCGTCGCCTCCGTACGCGAGTGGCGGGCCGACCGGGACGGCGCGGCAGTCGACGCGGCACTCGCCCGGCTCCGCGCGGACGCCGCGAGCACGACGAACCTGATGGCCGCGACGCTGGAGTGCGTGCGGGTCGGCGTGACCACCGGCGAGTGGGCCGGCGCGCTGCGCCAGGTGTTCGGCGAGTACCGGGCGCCGACGGGCCTGGCCGGCGGTGCCGGTTCCGGCGGCGGCGCGGGGCTCGCGGCCGTTCGCGAGCGGGTTGCCGCCACCGCGCGCGAGCTGGGCAGCGGCCGGCTGCGGCTGCTGGTCGGCAAGCCCGGCCTGGACGGGCACTCCAACGGCGCCGAGCAGATCGCGGTACGCGCCCGCGACGCCGGCTTCGAGGTGGTCTACCAGGGGATCCGGCTGACCGCCGGGCAGATCGTCGCCGCCGCCGTCGAGGAGGACGTGGACCTGGTCGGGCTCTCGGTGCTCTCCGGCTCGCACCTGGCCGCCGTGCCGGCGGTGCTGGACGGCCTGCGGGCCGCCGGTCGGGGCGACCTGCCCGTGGTGGTCGGCGGCATCATCCCCACCGGGGACGCGGAGGCGCTGCGGGCCGCCGGGGTGGCCCGGGTCTTCACCCCGAAGGACTTCGCGCTGACCGGCATCATCGACCAGCTCGTCACCGTGATCCGCGAGGCCAACGACCTGCCGTGAGAGGAGGGGCCCCGCGTGGAGCGGGACCCCTCGGCGCACCGGTCCGTCGCGGTGCCGACGGTAGTCGCGGTGAGCTGTCCGGCCGGTTCAGCGGCTCTGGTAGGTCATGCAGTCGGCCATGTCGTTGTCCGGGCCGACGGTGATCGCCGGGGCGTGGCACTCCAGGTCCGAGTTGTGCCGGCAGTCCGAGCGCGAGCAGGCGCCCACCTGCGCGACGAGCTGGTCGATCCCGCCGCGTACCGGCAGCTCCACGAAGGTGTGGCAGTGGGCGTGGTCGCTGCTGCCGATGGTGATGGCGAACGCGTGGCAGTCGTTGGTGTGGTTGTAGGCGCAGGACGCGACGGCGCATTCCTGGACCCGGGGCATCTCCATCGCCGCGGTCATGGCGACCTCCTTTGGCTTCTTGACCCGATTTTAGGCTTTTGGCGGTTTCGCGTTCGGGTCTTCCTTCCTTCCGTGGACCGTTCCGGCCCTGCGGGGGCGGTCCGGTCTGGTGTCGGATGTCCGTTTCGGGTGACCGGTGGCATCGTCAGGCCGGAATCCCCGGGGGCTCGGGGTCGTTACATATCCCGTACGACCGAGTAGCTGGCCCGCTCGACCGGGCCGGTGGACGGGCCCCGGAATGATGGTGGGCAGCCGGTCGTTGTACATGGTCCCGGCGCCGCGAAGAGGCCCCCCGCCCCGCGGCCGAACCGGGCGAAGACTTCCCCCTTTTACTTGTCAGCGCCTGACGGTGCTCGCGCACGTCCCGGCCCCCACCGGGTGTGTGCGCCAACCCCCGAATGGAGCTTTCCCATGAACACGAAGCTGCGTAAGAGCGTGCTCGGTATCGCTGGTCTGGCCTTCGCCGGTGGTCTCGCCGCCGGTCCGCTGAACCACCACGAGCCCACCTCCACCGCGACCACCCCGGCCGCCGTCGTGCAGGCCGACAAGGCTGGTGGCGTGGACACCGCGAAGCTGGTCCCGCACGGCGTGCAGGGCGCCCAGTCGCGGATCGACCTGAACGACGAGCAGGTCGGCAACGTCAAGGCGATCATCGCGGCGACGAAGAAGTCGGGCCTGGACGAGCGGGCCGCCGTGATCTCGATCGCGACGAGCCTGCAGGAGTCGAAGCTGGAGAACCTGGGTCACCTGGGCGACGCCAACGACCACGACTCGCTGGGCCTGTTCCAGCAGCGCCCGAGCTCGGGTTGGGGTACGCCGAAGCAGATCACCGACCCCGAGTACTCCACGATGGCGTTCCAGAAGGGCCTCAAGCAGGTCGACGGCTGGCACAACATGCCGCTGACCGAGGCCGCCCAGACGGTGCAGGTGTCGGCCTACCCGGACGCCTACGCCCAGTGGGAGCAGCAGGCCGCCGACCTGGTCGCCCAGCACTGGAACAGCTGACAACCGCACAGCCACAAGCCGCCGCTGGCCGGTGCCCGAGACAGGGGTGCCGGCCAGCGCCGTGTCGGCAGGCATACGCCTCGCCGGGGGAATGTCAAGCTCGGGCGGCCCTGCGCTCACGACGACGTTCCTTGCGCCGCCGCAGGAACCAGAAAAGGAACGCCACCAGACCGACCAGGAAGACCAGCACCAGCATCGGCAGCAGGATCGCCACCACCGACATCGCGGCGCTGGTGGCGTCCTCGGCGGTGCTGGCCACCGGGGCGCCGAAGCCGGCGGTGGTCGCGTTGATGACCGGTCGGGCGGCCGACTTGAGCAGGTGCACGCCTAGCGCGATCAGCACGCCGACCACGACCGGCACCCACTGGTGCGTGGAGAAGAAGGTGTCCGGGTCGCTGACGGTGACGGTCTCCGAGGTGGAGCCGGCGCCGAAGGCGAGGCCGCCGGCGGTGGGCCGGACCACCGTCTGCAGCACGTCGTTGACGTGGTCGACCACCGGCACCTTGTCGGCGACCACCTCGACGGCGAGCAGCACGGCGAGGATCAGGATGACCCAGCCGTTGCCCAGCCACTGCCAGCCGCTGGGCAGGTCCATGAGATCGGTGTAGCGCGCCAGCAGACCCATCATGAGCAGCGGGATGTAGGCGTTCAGGCCGGCCGAGGCGGCGAGGCCGGAACCGGTGAGGACTTCGAGCACGATCTCAATATCGCACTGGTACGCCAGTGGCGCTCGTCGGCGAGGGGCGGGGGCTCGGCTACCCTCGTCGGGTGCGGTTGGTGATTGCGAAATGCTCGGTGGACTACGTCGGACGGCTCTCGGCTCACCTGCCGCCGGCCACCCGGCTGCTCATGGTGAAGGCGGACGGCTCGGTGTCGATCCACGCGGACGACCGGGCGTACAAGCCGTTGAACTGGATGAGCCCGCCCTGCCGGCTGGAGGAGGCCCCCGGCGTCTGGCGGGTGGTCAACAAGGCCGGCGAGGAGCTGCGGATCACTCTGGAGGAGGTCTTCCAGGACACCTCGTACGAGCTGGGCGTCGACCCGGGCCTGCGCAAGGACGGCGTCGAGGCGCACCTGCAGGAGCTGCTGGCCGCGAACCCGACGACCCTCGGCGCGGGGTTCACGCTGGTCCGCCGGGAGTACATGACCGCCATCGGGCCGGTCGATCTGCTCTGCCGGGACGCCAACTCCGGCGCCGTCGCCGTCGAGGTGAAGCGGCGCGGCGAGATCGACGGCGTGGAGCAGCTCACCCGCTACCTGGAACTGATGAACCGGGATCCGCTGCTCGCCCCGGTCTCCGGCGTCTTCGCCGCCCAGGAGATCAAGCCGCAGGCTCGGGTGCTCGCCACCGACCGCGGCATCCGTTGCGTCGTGGTCGACTACGACAAGCTGCGCGGCATCGAGCGCGACGAGCTGACCCTGTTCTGAGCCGGGCGGTCAGCGGTTCCGGCCGTACATCAGCTTGGCGGCCTTGACCAGGCGGGCAACGTCCGCCGGGGTGCGCTCGAAGGTCATCGACGGCAGCAGCGAGCGGGCCCGCCGGCGGGTGACGGCCTTGGCCCGGCCGAACTCCCGCAGCCCGTCCTCGCCGTGGATCCGGCCGAAGCCGGAGTCGCCGACGCCGCCGAACGGCAGCGTGGACATCCCGGCGAAAGTGAGCGCCGAGTTCACCGAGGCCATCCCGGAGCGCAGCCGTCGCGCGACCGCCACCGCCCGCTTGCGGCCGAAGACCGAACCCCCCAGGCCGTACGACAGGGCGTTGGCTCGGTCGACGGCCTCGTCGACGTCGCGGACCCGGTTGACGGTGAGCGTCGGGCCGAAGGTCTCCTCGCGTACGGCGGTCGAGTCCTCGGGGACGTCCACCAGCACGGTCGGGTGGACGTACGGCGGCCGGACCGCGTCGGGGCCACCGAGCACCGCCCGGCCGCCCCGCTCGACGGCGTCGTCGATGTGCCGGCGGATCACGTCGAGCTGCGAGGGCATGGTGATCGGGCCGATGTCGGCGCCGTCGGGGCCCACGGTGAGCCGCCCGGCCCGGGTGACCACCTTGTCGACGAAGGCGTCGAAGACCTGGTCGACGGCGTAGACGCGCTCGATGCCGATGCAGGTCTGGCCGGCGTTGGTGAGCCCACCCCAGACGCACGCCTCGGCGGCGGCGTCCAGGTCGGCGTCGGAGTCCACGATCATCGCGTCCTTGCCGCCGGCCTCCAGCAGCACCGGGGTGAGCGACTCGGCGCAGGCGGCCATCACCTTCTTCGCCGTGGCGGTGGAGCCGGTGAAGGCCAGCTTGCCCACCCCCGAGCGGCACAGCGCCGCGCCCACGTCGCCGAGGCCGTGCACCGCGGTGAAGACCGGCTGCTCCGGGACCACCTCGGCGAACCGGTCGACCAGCCACTGCCCGACGGCCGGGGTGTACTCGCTGGGCTTGAACACCACCGCGTTGCCGGCCGCGAGCGCGTACGCGGCGGAGCCGACCGGGGTGAAGACGGGGTAGTTCCACGGGCCGATCACGCCGATCACCCCGTACGGCTGGTATTCCAGGTGGCCGGTGAACTCGGCGAGGATCAGCCGGGAGCGGACCCGCCGGGGACCGAGCACCCGCCGCGCGTTGCGGGCCGCCCAGTCGATGTGCTCGAGCGCGGTGAGGATCTCCACGATGGCGTCGCCGACCGGCTTGCCGCCCTCGATGTGGATCAGCTCGGCCAGCTCCTCGATCCGGCGGGCGAGCACGCTCCGCCAGCGCAGCAGCCGTTCCCGGCGACCGGTGAAGCCGAGCCCGGCCCACCACTCGCCGGCGGCGCGGGCCCGGGCCACCGCCCCGGCCACGTCCTCGGCGGTCGCCACCGGGAGTCGCCCGGCCTCGGCGCCCGTCGCCGGGCTGGTCGACACCAGCCGACCCTCCTCGATGACCGGGGTCCCCGGGACATGCACAGCCGTCATGGCGGAAGTCTAGACCGGAGGATTACTCGCCGGTAGCCCTCGCCTCGCCCCGAAGACCACCCGCCCGGGGTGGTCGCGCAGCAGGCCGGGTGGCGGTCCAACCCCGGCGCGCCCGCCGAACCGGCGAAGGGAGCTGACCGCCCGGATTGCGAAGGTGACCACCCGGTGGTGGGGTTGATAACCCGTGAGATGGCACGCTGACCCGCGGGGCGATGGTGGGGTGGAGGGCGACGGTCCATGGAGGATCATCCGGAACTGATGCCGCTGTTGACGGTGACCGGCGGGACGATGCGGGGATTCAGCTTCCGCGTCGGCCGTGACCCGCAGGTGATCGGCCGGGCGCCGACCGCCGGGATCGTGCTCGACGATGGGCACCTGAGCCGCCGGCACGCCGCGGTCCAGCTGACCGACGAGGGGGTGTCGTTGGTGGACCTCCGTTCGACCAACGGGACCTGGCTCAACGACCGCCGGATCGCCGGCGTCGAGCTCCTTACCGACGGCGACGTGATCCGGCTGGGCCGTACCGAACTGCGGTACTTCGACCCCGGCGTCGCCCGGACCGATCCGGTCGGGCTGGCCTTCGGGGCGCCGCGCAGCAACCATCGCCCGACCCTGCCGCTGCCGGTCCCACCGGGACCGCTGGCCGCGGTGGAGTCGCGCGGCGCCGTCCTGCCGCTCCCACCGGCCCCGGTCGACACCCACCGCTGAGCCGGGACCTGCGGGCCGGCACACCGGCCGGTGGCCCGGGATGTGGGCCGGGCCCATGGACCCGGGCGGCTCGACGTGCCACCATGCGCCGATGGAGAGCGCGCAGCACACCGTGTCGGCGAACGGCATCACCCAGGCGGTACGGGTCGCGGGCCCGCCGGACGGCGTGCCGGTGCTGCTCGTCCACGGCAACGCCTCCTCCGCGGCCTTCTGGGAGCCGCTGATC
Source organism: Micromonospora inositola (assembly GCF_900090285.1). NCBI lineage: Bacteria > Bacillati > Actinomycetota > Actinomycetes > Micromonosporales > Micromonosporaceae > Micromonospora > Micromonospora inositola. The sequence continues at coordinate 3,070,546 of NZ_LT607754.1, forward strand.
CGGCGGCTGCCGGCGACCCTCCGGGTGGTCGCGCCCGACCTGCGCGGGTACGGCGACACGCAGGCCGCGCCGGTGGACGCGACGCGCGGGCTGGGCGACTTCGCCGACGACGTCGCCGCCCTGCTCGACGTGCCGGGGCTCTTCGCCGCCGACGCCCGGCCGGTGGTCGTCGGGCACTCGCTCGGCGGGGGCGTGGCGATGCGGCTGCTGGTCGACCACCCCGAGCGGGTGGCCGCCCTGCTGCTCGAGGCGCCGGTCTCCCCGTACGGCTTCGGCGGCACCCGGGACGCCCACGGCACCCCCACCACGCTCGACTTCGCCGGCACCGGGGCCGGCACGGCGAACCCCGACTTCGTCGCCCGGCTCGCCGCGAAGGACCGCGGCGAGGACGCCCCGACCAGCCCCCGCAACGTGCTGCGGGCCACCTACGTTGCCGATCCCGCGTCGCTCGGCGAGGACGAGGAGTTGCTGCTGGACAGCGTCCTGTCCACCGCCACCGGGGACGACAACTACCCGGGCACGGCCGTTGCCTCGCCGCACTGGCCGGGCACCGCGCCGGGGGAGCGCGGCGTGCTCAACGCCCTCGCGCCGGCCCACTTCCGGATCGCCGACGAGCTGGTCGCCGTCCCGGCCGGGCCTCCGGTCACCTGGGTACGCGGCGACGCCGACGTGATCGTCTCGGACACCTCCCTGTTCGACCTGGCGTACCTGGGATCGCTCGGGGTGGTGCCCGGCTGGCCGGGGGAGGCGGACTGCCCGCCCCAGCCGATGATCGGGCAGACCCGGGCGGTGCTGGAGCGGTACGCGGCGGCCGGCGGGACGTACCGGGAGGTGGTGCTCCCCGGCTGCGGGCACAGCCCGCACCTGGAACGGCCGGTCGAGTTCGTGGCGGAGCTGCTGGCGTTGACGGGGGTGCCCGCGACCGCCTGAGGCCTCCCTGCGTGAAATATCCCACGACGTCTCGACAACGCAGCGTCACATGGCAGACTCCGGCGCATAACCTTAGTGGCCGTTCATGTCGGCAACGGTGGAGTCAACCAGGGGAGGCCGGTCGTGGCGCGCGAGTTCACCAGTGTGGGTGTGGTGGGTCTGGGCACCATGGGTGCCGGCATCGTCGAGGTCTTCGCCCGCAACGGCGTCGACGTGGTGGCGGTGGAGATCTCCGAGGGCGCCCTGGACCGCGGCCGGGCCATCCTCACCGGCTCCACCGACCGGGCGGTCGCCAAGGGCAAGCTCGCCGCGGCGGACCGGGACGCCCTGCTGTCCCGGGTGCACTTCCAGGTCGGGCTGGAGGCGCTGCACTCGGTGGACCTGGTGATCGAGGCCGTCCCCGAGCACCTCGACCTGAAGCAGCGGATCTTCGCCGAGCTGGACCGGGTCTGCAAGCCCGAGGCGATCCTGGCCACCAACACCTCCTCGCTCAGCGTCACCGAGATCTCGGTCGCCACCACCCGCCCCAACCAGGTCATCGGCATCCACTTCTTCAACCCGGCCCCGGTGATGAAGCTGGTCGAGGTGGTCCGCACCGTGGTCACCTCCGCCGACGTGGTGGCCGACGTGGAGGCGCTCTGCGAGCGGCTCGGCAAGGTGGACGTGACCATCAACGACCGGGCCGGCTTCATCGCCAACGCGTTGCTCTTCGGCTACCTGAACCACGCCGTGAGCATGCTCGAGGGGCGGTACGCCACCCGCGAGGACATCGACGCCGCGATGAAGCTCGGCTGCGGCCTGCCGATGGGCCCGCTCGCCCTGATGGACCTGATCGGCCTGGACACCGCGTACGAGATCCTGGACACCATGTACCGGCGCGGCGGTCGGGACCGCCGGCACGCGCCGGTGCCGCTGATCAAGCAGATGGTCACCGCGGGGCTGCTCGGCCGGAAGTCCGGCCGTGGCTTCTACACCTACGAGCGGCCGGGCTCCCCGGTGGTCGTACCGGACGACCAGACGCCCGTGGCGTCGCAGGCCGCGCTCGCCGACGCCGCCCGCGCCATCGCGAAGGTCGGCGTGGTCGGCTCCGGAACGATGGCCACCGGCATCATCGAGGTCTTCGCCAAGGCCGGGTACGAGGTCGTCTCGGTGACCCGCGGCGCGGAGAAGTCCGCCAAGGTCTTCGAGGCGGTCAAGACCTCGCTCAACAAGGGCGTGGTACGCGGCAAGCTCAGCGAGGACGACCGCGAGGCGGCGCTCGGCCGGATCAACTGGTCCGCCACCCTGGAGCACCTCGCCGACGTGGACCTGGTGGTCGAGGCGGTGATCGAGGAGCTGAGCGTCAAGAAGGCCCTCTTCGCCAGCCTGGACGAGATCTGCAAGCCGGGCGTAGTGCTGGCCACCACCACCTCGTCGCTGCCGGTGATCGACGTCGCGATGGCCACCCAGCGGCCGGCGGACGTGGTCGGGCTGCACTTCTTCAACCCGGCGCCGGTCATGCCGCTGGTCGAGGTGGTGCAGACCATCCGCACCTCGGCGGAGACCACCGCCACCGCCCGCTCGGTCTGCGCGGCGCTGGGCAAGACCGGCGTGGTCTGCGGTGACCGGTCCGGCTTCATCGTCAACGCGCTGCTCTTCCCGTACCTGAACGACGCGGTGAAGATGCTGGAGGCCAGCTACTCCACCGCGGACGACATCGACTACGCGATGAAGCTGGGCTGCGGCTACCCGATGGGCCCGTTCGAGTTGCTGGACGTGGTCGGGCTGGACGTGTCGCTGGCCATCCAGCGGGAGCTCTACCTGGAGCTGCGCGAGCCGGGCTTCGCCCCCGCGCCGCTGCTGGAGCACCTGGTCACCGCCGGCTACCTGGGCCGCAAGAGCGGCCGCGGCTTCCGCGACCACACCAACCGCTGATCCGGGTCAACACCGGGCGCGGGTGACGGCGTCTTGAGGGTGTGACCTTCGAGGAGTACGTCGGCAGCCGCGGCCCGGCCCTGATCCGCCTGGCCCGGCTGCTGACCGGCGACGAGCACCGGGCCGAGGACCTGACCCAGGACGTGCTGGCCCGCGCGTACGTGCACTGGCGCAGGATCGCCAGGGCCGACCGTCCCGACGTCTACGTCCGGCGGATGCTGGTCAACGCCAACAACAGCTGGTGGCGCCGCCGGTCCAGCCGGGAGTTGGCCGTGGACACCTTCGCCGAGCGTGCCGAACGCGGCGACCTCGGCGGGGAGGCGGCGGACCGGGACGAGATGTGGCGGCTGATCCGCGCCCTACCCGACCGCCAACGCGCCGTGCTGGTGCTGCGGTACTACGAGGACCTGGACGACGCCACCATCGCCCAGATCCTCGACTGCTCGCCGGTCACCGTCCGTACCCACGCGATGCGGGCGCTCGCCCATCTCCGGGAGCGCTGCGGCGCCCCGACGACCAACGGGAGCCGGCCGTGACCGACCTCGACCAGCGGATCGCCTCGGTGCTGCGGGAGCGCGCCGAGGGGGAGACCGACACCCACCGACTGCTCCGGGACTCCCGCGCCCTGGGCCGCCGCCGCCAACTGCGCCGCCGCGCCGCGACGGGCACCGCGCTGGCCCTGGTCGGGGTCCTCGGCGCGGTGGGGGTGACCGGAACGGACCTCACCGGGCTGCCCGGCCGGCTGCCGTGGACGGCGGCGACGCCGGCCGTCGCCGCGCCGGTGCCGCCACGCGCCGACGGGGCGCCCGCGGCCGCCACCGATCCGGCCCGGATCGGCACCGACCCGCAGGTGCTGCACTTCGGCGTCGACCCGGCCCAGGCCCGGTACCTGGGTTGGAGCGCCAGCGGGGCGCAGGTCGAGGAGGTCCGGCTCGAGGCCGTGCGCGGGGTGCCGGTGCGGGTGCAGGTGACCCGGAGCGCCGAGGCGTTCGACGGCCTCTACCTGGAGAACTTCCCCAACGACGTGGCGACCACCCCGCCCCGGTTCGACGGGGCGGTCCGGGAGGTGCGTAGTCCGCTGCGCCCGGCCGGCAGCCCGGCGGCCTCCACCGGTGGCCTGGTCAAGGCTTGGCAGCCCGTCCCCGGGGTGTACGCCCGAGCGGCCATGCTCGGCTACGACCGGGACGCGTTCGACCGGTCCGTGGCGGCGCTGCGCTGGGACGAGGCGCGGCGCTGCGTCGCCCCGTTGCGCCTCACCGACCTGCCGCCGGGCGCGACGATCGGCGGCTGCACGGTGAACGTCGCCGGCTTCCCCGGCGGGATCGACGTCGAGCTGACACTCCGGCGCGGCGAATCCTCGACGATGTGGGTGCGCCTCCAGTACGCGGTGGCGATCGCGGGCAGCCGGACCGACGGCAATCGGACGGTCGATGGCCGGCCCGCCTACCTCTACCCGGACGGCGACAAACTGGAGCTGCTCGGCATCCCGAAGACGCACCTGATCGCCGACTTCCGCTGGCCGGGGAAGGGCTTCACCGAGACGGACGCGGCGACGGTGCTGGCCGGCGCCCGGGTCGCGAAGGACCTGACCCGACCGGAGACCTGGGACTGACCGGGGCCGCCCCGGCGGGGCCGCCCGTCCCGGGCTGGTCCCGCCGTCGGCACGTACGCTTGGTCACCGTGAGCCCCCGTCGCAACCGCCCCCGCCGGGACGAGACCGCCCACCTGGACTCCGACCGGGTACGCCAGGGCGTGCCCACCGTCCAGCAGTGGCGCGACGGCGACTGGCAGGTACGCGGGATCAGCGGCGGGGCGTCGACCAAGACGTACCGCTGCCCCGGCTGCGACCAGGAGATCCGCCCGGGGGTGGCGCACCTGGTGGCCTGGCCGGCGGACGACCGGGGTGACCTCACCGACCGGCGGCACTGGCACAGCGGCTGCTGGCGGGCCCGGGACCGGCGTGGACCGGTCATCCAGCGCGGCCGGAGCGCCCCCCGCCTCGGCTGAGCGATCTGGATCACGCTGTTTCCGCCCCCGCGGGCGACCGGGGCGGCGGCGCGCGAGACTGGGACGGTGAGCACACCGATCCGCGCGTCGTCGATCCTGCCCGGCCACCGGGAGGACGTCGAGCTGCACACCGCCGACGGGCTGAAGCTGGTCGGCGAGCTGGCCCGCCCGCTGGACCGGGAGCCGGTCGGCACCCTGGTCTGCCTGCACCCGCTGCCCACCCACGGCGGGATGATGGACAGCCACGTGTTCCGCAAGGCGGCCTGGCGGCTGCCCGCGCTGGCCGACCTGGCCGTGCTCCGGTTCAACACCCGGGGCACCAGCAGCGTCCGTGGCACCAGCGAGGGGGCCTTCGACAACGCGGTCGGCGAGCGCTTCGACGTCGCCGCCGCCATCGAGTACGCGGAGTTCGCCGAGCTGCCGAACATCTGGCTGGTCGGCTGGTCGTTCGGCACCGACCTGGCGCTCAAGTACGGCTGCGACCCGGCGGTGGCCGGGGCGATCCTGCTCTCCCCGCCGCTGCGCTTCTCCACCCCCGCCGACCTGACCCAGTGGGCCGAGAGCGGCAAGCCGGTGACCGCGCTGGTCCCCGAGTTCGACGACTACCTGCGGCCGGAGGAGGCCCGGGAGCGGTTCGCGGCGGTGCCGCAGGCCGAGGTGGTCGGGGTGCCCGGCGCCAAGCACCTCTGGGTGGGCGACGCGGAGACCGTGCTCGACGAGATCGTCCGGCGGGTCAACCCGGCGGTGGCGGTGCCGCTGCCGACCACCTGGGACGGCCCGGTGGAGACCGGTGACGTCAGCGCGTACGCCGACCGGACGGTGGCCTCGTTCGCCGACATCCCGGTTCCCGGCCCGCGTCCCGACCAGGCCTGACCGGCCGGGTCAGCGGGAGCGCCCGGCGCGCCGTTTCCGGCCGGCGCGGCTCAGCGGGACTCCTGCCGAGGCAGGACCACCTCGCGGAGGATCAGTTGGAGGGCGGCCACGGTCGGGATCGCGATGAGCGCGCCGACGACGCCCAGCAGCGACACCCCGAGCAGGGCGGCGAGCAGCGCGGCCACCTCGTTGACCGAGACCGCCCGCCGCATGATCTTGGGATAGATCAGGTAGTTCTCCACCTGCTGGTAGAGGAGGAAGAAGACCAGGCAGGCGATGCCGACCGGCAGGTCGGTGGCGAGGCCCACCAGCGTCACCACGACCGCGCCGAGGGTGGCCCCGATCTGCGGGATCAGGTCGGTCACCGCGACCACCACCGCCAGGGCGAACGGGTACGGCAGCCCGACGACCAGCGCGAAGACGAACGTGCTCGCCCCGGCCAGCACCGCGATGCTGAGCGCCCCCACCATGTACGCGCCGACCCGGGTGAGGATCTCGTCCCCGATCAGCTGCACCCGTTCCCGCCGGGAGCGGGGCACCAGCGCGTACCCGAGGGCGCGCAGCTTGTCGAAGTAGGCCAGGAAGTAGATCGTCAGCACCAGCACGGTCAGCGCCCGGAAGATGGTACCGAAGATCAACTGCGCGCCGCCCAGCACGCCCCCGAGGGCCCGGCCGATGGTGTCCGCGTTCGCGGCCGAGCGGACCCGTTCCATCACGTCGTACCGCACGACCAGGTCGTTGACCGTCGGGTTGCGGCGCAGCTCGTCGACGTAACTCGGCAGTTGCTGGACGAACTGCCCGGACTGGGTCACCACCGGGGGCACCAGCGCCAGCACCCCGCCGATGATCAGCAGCACCACGGTCAGCGTCACCACCGCCACCGCCAGCCCGTGCGGCAGTCCCCAGCCGCGCAGCCGGACCACCGCCGGGTGAAGGCCGATGGCGAGGAAGAGCGCGATGATCACCAGGACGAGGATGCCGGCGGCGTTGCGCAGGCCCAGGAAGACCGCGTACGCCAGCAGCACGCCGAGCGCGCCGGTGAACCCGACCAGGAAGCTGCTGCGCCGCAACGGCCTGCCGGGGGTGCCGAACCGCCCGCTCGGCCCGCCCACCTCGAACTCGGTCGGGTCCGACACCGGGCCGTCGGTCCGCGTGCCGCTCGCCTTCGGCTCGTCCTCTGGCCGGGGCGCGGCCAGCGGGTCGTCGTCCGGTCGGGCGGTTCCCGACGGCTCGTCCTGCGACACCGGACCTCCCCGGATCCCGCTCCGGCGGGGTGGCCGCCGGAGCTCTGCGCCCGCGGCGGACGTGCCGAGCCGACCGGCAGCGCCCGCACGAGCCTCTGCCCGGGAGGTTAGCGGCCCGGCGGGCTCGCGGGCCAGCGGTCGTCCGGCCCGCGAGCGACCGGGCGGGCGAGTGATGCCGTCCGGTGCCCGGAGCAGGCGGCGTCGACGTGACGGTGGCGGATCGGTGGGCGCCGGACCCGCTGCGGTCAGTCGGACTCGACGGTGACGGCGCTCGGCTTGGCGCTGCGCTCGTCGGTGGTCGGCTTCGTCGGCCGCTTGCCGTTCTCGCCGGTGCTGGTGATCTTCGTCGGGGTGACGCCCCGGCCGCCCTCGCCCGGCACGGCAGCGACCGTCGGCTCACCCTCCACCCCGCCAGCGCCGTCCACCGTGGTCACCGACTCGGCGACCGGACGGGCCGGTCCGGCGTCGGCGGTGGCGGCGCCGCCGGCCGGCTCTCTGGTTCCCGCCGGGGCCGCCGTCGCCGGCTCCCTGCCGTTGGCGGGGACCGGCGCCCTGCCGTTGGGGCTCACCGGCGCCCTGCCCGTGCCGGGGACCGGTTCCACACCCTTGCCCGGGCCCGCACCCTTGCCCGGGCCCGCACCCTTGCCCGGGCCCGCACCCTTGCCCGGGCCCGCGCCGCCGCCGGCGGTTCCGGCCAACTCGTCGGGGGCGACCGGAGTCGCCGCGAGGCCGGCGGACGTCGTGCCGGTGGTCTCCGGCAACCGGAGCTCGGCCAGCTTCCGCTGGAGCTCGTCGGACTCCTGCCGGGACTTCCAGGTCTCCTGCCGCAAGTCGGCCAGCTCCTGCTGGGCCTGCGCGATCTCCAGCATCACCTGGGCGAGCTGCTGCCGGCCGGCGGCCACCTCCTGCTGGGTGGCGGCGAGGTGTTGCTGTGTGGTGGCCAGGTGCTGCTGGGTGGTGGCCGCGTACTCCTCGAACTGGCGTCGCGAGGCGGCGACGTGCTCGTCGGCCTTGCGGCGCTTCTCGGCGGCGTCGGCCTCGGCCCGGCGGAGCAGCTCCGTTGCCTCTTCGTCGGCCTGGCGCCGCAGGGTCAGCGCGTCCTGCTCGGCGGCCTCGCGGACGGCCGCGGCGCCCTGCTCGATCTCGTTCCGCCGGGTCGTGTACGTCTGCTCCAGCTCGTCCTGCCGGGTCTTGTGCAGCTTCTCCAGCTCGGCGTGCCGGGTCGTGTGCTGCTTGTCCAGCTCGTCGCGGCGCTTGGCGTATTCCTGCTCGGCGGCGGCGCGGCGCTGGGCCAGCTCCTTGTCGGCCGCCTCCCGTCGGGAGTTGACCTCCTGCTCCACGCCGGCCCGCCAGGCGCCCAGCTCCTGCTGCGTCTGGGCGCGGGCGTGCTGCACGTACGCCTCGGTCTCGCTCCGCATCCGCTGGACGTACGCCTCGACCTCGGCCCGGTTGCGCTTGCCGGCGTCGGCGGCCTCGGTGGTCAGCCGGTTGGCCTCGGCCCGGGCCCGGCCGCGGGTCGCCTTCGCCGCCTCCTCCGCGTCGTCGACGGTCTGCTTGGCCTGGGTGAGGGCCTTGGCGTGGGTGGCCCGGCTCGCCTCGGTCGCGGACTCGGTGAGGCGCTTGGCCTCCTGCTGGGCCTTGGCGTGCACCTCCTTGGCCGCCTCGCGGAGCTGGGTCGCCTCCTGCTGGGCCTTGGCCAGCGCCTCCTTGGCCGTCTCTCGCAGCCGGGTGGCCTCCTGCTGGGCCCGGGTGTGGATCTCCTTGGCGGTGTCCCGGAGCTGGGTGGCCTCCTTCTGTGCCCTGGCCAGCGCCTCCTGGGCGGTCTTGCGCAGCGTGGCGGCCTCGTCGTTGGCGTCCTTGCGGAGCTTGCCGGCCTCCTCCTTGGCGTCCTTGCGGAGCTTGCCGGCCTCCTCCTTGGCCGCCTTGAACGTGGCGTCCGTCTCGGCCTTGCGGGCGGCGGTGTGCCGTTCCTCCTCGGCCCGCCGGGCGGCGAGGGCGATCTCGAAGTCCTTGAGGGCCTGGGCGGCCTGCTCCCGGGCCTCGGAGATGATGTGCTCGGCGGCCGCCCGCCGCGCCTCGATCTCCTCGTTGGCGGAGGCGAGGATCTCCTCCGCCTGCTCCTCGGCCATGGTGAGGATCTGCTCGACCCGGAGACCGAGGTGCCGGAACGAGGCCCGGTCCACCACGCCCACCTGCTTGCGCACCTGGGCGAGGTCGCGTTGCAGCACCTCGACCTGGCCGGCCAGCTTGTGGATCTGCGTGTACGCCTGCTCCCGCTCGGTCGTCAGGGTCGCGATCTCGTGCTCCGCACGAGCGACGTACCGGTCGACCTGTCGTTTCTCGTACCCCCGCAGAGCGGACTCGAAGCTGGGCTCCGTGGTCACGTCCCCGCCGAGAGCAAACAGTTCCTCGCCGTGCGACATGCCCCCATCCTCACACGCAACCGGCTCTGCTGGGGCGATACGGACGCCCCTGTTGGGAGCTACTTCACTGATAGGACGGAACGGGCGGCGAAAGCATGACGGCGCGGGGTTCCACCGGTTACCCGGTGTCACCCCGCGCCGTGGCTCATGCCCCGATGCGGGTGGTGCTCAGCTGGCCGGCTCGGCGGTGACCCGCTCCTCGGAGCCCTCCTTCTTGGCCGCCTCCGGCTTGGCCGGGGCCGCCGGCACGCCCGGCACGATGCCGGCGAGACCGGAGAGCATCTGACCGAGCTGCGAGGTGACGGCGTCCTTCTGCCGGGTGAGGTCCTCGACCTCGCGGCGGGCCGCCTGAGTGGTCAGCTCGGCCTCGGTGCGGGCCTCGCTGAGCAGGCGCTGCGACTCGGCCTTGGCCTCGTTGAGCGTCTTCTCGGCCAGCGCCTTGGCCTTCTCCACCGTGTCGTTGGCGGTGCGCTCGGACTCGACCCGGCGGGCCTCGGCCCGCTGCTCGATCTCCTTGGCCCGCTCCTGCGCGGCCCGGGCCCGATGCTCGGCCTCGCTGACCAGCTTCTGGGTCTGCGCGACCTGCGCGGCGTGCCGCTCGGACTCCTCGCGCTCCGCCTTCTCCCGCCGCTCGGCGAGCTGGAGCTCCAGGGCCTGCAGGTCCTTGTCGCGCTTGTCGCGCGCGTCGGTGAGCAGCTTGGTCGCCTCGGCGCGCTTCTCCTCGGCCTCCCGCGCGGCCTTGGCCCGCTGCTGGGTGATCTCCCGCTCCGCGGTGGCCCGCAGGGTGGCGACCTCACGCTCGACGGTGGACTTCAGCTCGGCCACCTCGTGCGCGGTGACGGTCCGCAGCTGCTTGGTCTCCCGGTCGGCGTCCGCGCGCAGCGTGTCCGCCTCGCGGCGGGCCTGGACCCGGACCTCCGCGGCCTCCCGCTCCGCGGCGGTGCGGACGCTGCCGGCCTCCCGCTCCGCGGTGGCCTTCATCGCGGCCGCCTCGGCGCGCGCCTTGTCGGTGATCTCGCGGGCCTCGAGGCGGGCGGCGGAGAGGATGCCCTCCGACTCGCGCTTGGCCTCGTTGCGGTGGTCGTTGGCCTGCTCCTCCGCCAGGCGGAGGATCTGCTCGACGCGGGTGCCGAGGCCGGACAGGGTCGGCCGGCTGTTCTCCTCGAGCTGCTTGTTGGTGTCGGTGAGCTTCTGCTCCAACGCGCTCTGGCGCTGTTCGGCCTGGCGGAGCCGGCGCTGGGCGTCGTTCATCCGCTGCTCGGCCTCGGCGCGGGCCTGCTCGGACTGGGTCAGCGCGGCGGTCAGCCGACCGATGAAGTCATCGACCTGACCGGTGTTGTATCCGCGCAGGCCAACGGTGAAATCGGGCTGCGAGTTCGCGTTATCGAAGAACGCGAGAGGGGAGGACTGCTGCTGGGGCATTGGGACATACTGGCAGACGCCCCAGGGTGCTTCGCAAGAGCGGTGGGCAGCTTTCGTGTCCTCATTACATGGTCAACTCCGAGCGCCGGCGCGACCGGACCAAACGGCGATCTTGGCAGGTCCCGGGCGGGTCGGGCGTGACGCGAGGTGAGCGGGAAAAAGGGCCGCGGGGCGAGGCCCCGCGGCCCTTTGTCAGACGGCAATCAAATGGCGTCCCGGGCGATGGAAAGGCAATCGCCTCTTCGCCGCAATGGTCATCCCGGCATCGCCCGTACGGGTCAGTGGCCCCGGAACCGGTTGATCGCCGTTTCGTGCCGGGCGCGCAGCTCGGTGTCGCGGACACCGAGGCCGTCGGTCGGTGCGAGGCACCGGACCCCGACCTTGCCCTGGTGCGCGTTGCGGTGCACCTCGTACGCGGCCTGGCCGGTCTGCTCCAGCGGGTACGTCTTCGACACCGTCGGGTGGATCTTCCCGAGCGCGACGAGCCGGTTGGCCTCCCACGCCTCGCGGTAATTGGCGAAGTGGCTGCCGACGATCCGCTTGAGGTGCATCCAGAGGTACCGGTTGTCGTACTGGTGCTGGTAGCCACTGGTGGAGGCGCAGGTGACGATGGTGCCGCCGCGCTTGGCCACGTAGACGCTGGCGCCGAAGGTCTCCCGGCCGGGGTGCTCGAAGACGATGTCCGGGTCATCGCCGCCGGTCAGCTCGCGGATCCGCTCGCCGAAGCGGCGCCACTCGTCCGGGTCCTGCGTCTCCTCGTCCTGCCAGAACCGGAACCCCTCGGCCGCGCGGTCGATGACCAGCTCGGCGCCCATCTTGCGGCACAGCTCGGCCTTCTCCGGGGAGGAGACCACGCAGACCGGGATCGCGCCGCCGTTGAGCGCCATCTGGGTGGCGTAGCCGCCCAGGCCGCCGGAGGCGCCCCAGATCAGCACCACGTCGCCCTGCTTCATGTTGGCCCCGTGATGGGAGACCAGCTGCCGGTACGCGGTGGAGTTGACCAGCCCGGGGCTGGCCGCCTCCTCCCAGCTCAGGTGGCGCGGCTTGGGCATCAGCTGGTTGGCCTTGACCACGGCCAGCTCGGCGAGGCCGCCGAAGTTGGTCTCGAAGCCCCAGATCCGCTGCTGCGGGTCGAGCATGGTGTCGTCGTGGCCGGCCGCGTCCTCGAGCTCCACCGACAGGCAGTGCGCGACCACCTCGTCGCCGGCGTTCCACTTCGTCACTCCGGGACCGGTGCGCAGCACCACGCCGGCGGCGTCCGACCCCACCACGTGGTAAGGCAGGTCGTGCCGGCGGGTGAGCTCGGAGAGTCGGCCGTAGCGCTGGAGGAACTTGAAGGTCGGCAGCGGCTCGAAGATGCTGGTCCAGACGGTGTTGTAGTTGATCGCGCTGGCCATCACCGCGACCAGGGCCTCGCCGGGGCCGAGCTCCGGGGTGGGCACCTCCTGCAGATGCAGGGCCTTACGCGGGTCCTTGTCCCGGGTGGCCATCCCGTCGAACATCCGGGTGTCCTCGGCGCGCACCACCACGCCCCGGTAGCTCTCCGGTACCGGCAGGCCGGCGAGGCCGGCGAGCTCCCGCTCCGGCTGGCCGGAGCCCTCCGCCGCCATGATCGCTTCGAGGATGTCCTGCACGGTGACCTCCCGTTCGTCCGCACCCACGCCGGGGGGCAGGGGGTGCTGCCATCGTCGGCGCCGGTGCGACCGACCGCCATGTCGGCAATCGACACATCCGGCACCGGTCGCGCTCCTTGTGGGGCCGGACGTTACTGAACGGTAGCTAGGGCGGGAAGTCCTCTGTGAAAAACTGCATCCACCGATGCGTGGAGGTGTCCGGGGGAAGCGTCAACCGCGCACCGCCGCGCTCGCGGGGCCCCGGACGGGGCCCCGCGACCAGCTCAGTGGCCGGCGGCCGGCTCGACCAGCTCGACCAGGACGCCGCCCGCGTCCTTCGGGTGGACGAAGTTGATCCGGGAGTCGGCGGTGCCGCGCTTCGGCTTCTCGTAGAGCAGCCGGACGCCCCGCTCGCGCAGCGCCGCGCAGGCCGCGTCGATGTCCGCCACCGTGTACGCGACCTGCTGCACGCCCGGACCGTTGCGGTCCAGGAACTTCGCGATCGTCGACTCCGGCGTCAGCGGAGCGAGCAGCTGCACGCAGCCGCCCTCGGCGGTCGGGCCGACGGCCAGCATCGCCTCGCGTACGCCCTGCTCGGCGTTGGTCTCGGTGTGCACGCAGCGCATCCCGAAGGTGCGCTCGTAGAAGTCGATCGCGGCGTCCAGGTCGGCCACGGCGATCCCGACGTGGTCGATGCGGCGCAGCCCGATGTCTGTGACGTAGTCCGCAGCGGACTCGACGGGGGAGTTCTCAGCCATGGCGCTAGTCTGACCGAACAATCGTTAAGGCGTACAGGTCGGCACCCCCCTCGGAGGCAGGCATGGCTTCGGTGATCATCAGCGGCGCGCGTACCCCCATGGGGCGGCTGCTGGGCAACCTCAAGGACCTCCCGGCGACGAAGCTCGGTGGGGTGGCGATCAAGGCCGCGCTGGAGCGCGCCGGCGTCGCCCCCGAGCAGGTGCAGTACGTGATCATGGGGCAGGTGCTCCAGGCCGGCGCCGGTCAGATCCCGGCCCGGCAGGCGGCGGTCGAGGCGGGCATCCCGATGTCCGTGCCGGCCCTGACCATCAACAAGGTCTGCCTCTCCGGCCTGGACGCGATCGCCCTGGCCGACCAGCTCATCCGGGCCGGCGAGTTCGACATCGTGGTGGCCGGCGGCATGGAGTCGATGACCAACGCCCCGCACCTGCTGCTCGGCCAGCGCAGCGGCTACAAGTACGGCGACGTCACGATCAAGGACCACATGGCCCTCGACGGGCTCAGCGACGCCTGGGACTGCTGCTCGATGGGCGAGTCGACCGAGCGGCACGGCGTCAAGCACGGCATCAGCCGTGAGGAGCAGGACGCCTTCGCCGCGGCCAGCCACCAGCGGGCCGCAGCCGCGCAGAAGAACGGCCACTTCGCCGACGAGATCACCCCGGTGATCATCCCGCAGCGCAAGGGTGAGCCGCTGGTGATCAGCGAGGACGAGGGCATCCGCCCGGACACCACCGCCGAGTCGCTGGGCAAGCTGCGGCCGGCGTTCACGAAGGACGGCACCATCACCGCCGGCAGCTCCTCGCCGATCTCCGACGGGGCCGCCGCCGTGGTCGTGATGAGCAAGGCCAAGGCGAAGGAGCTGGGGCTGACCTGGCTGGCCGAGATCGGCGCGCACGGCAACGTGGCCGGCCCGGACAACTCGCTGCACTCGCAGCCGTCCAACGCCATCAACCACGCCCTCAAGAAGGGTGGCCTCAGCGTCGCAGACCTCGACCTGATCGAGATCAACGAGGCGTTCGCCCAGGTCGGCATCCAGTCCGCGCGGGACCTCGGGGTCAGCACCGAAAAGGTGAACGTCAACGGCGGCGCGATCGCGCTCGGCCACCCGATCGGCATGTCCGGCGCCCGGCTGGTGCTCACCCTGGCGCTGGAGCTCCAGCGGCGCGGCGGCGGCACCGGTGCGGCCGCGCTCTGCGGCGGCGGCGGCCAGGGCGACGCGCTGATCATCCACGTGCCGGCGGGCGGCGAAGCCCAGCAGTGAGCGCGGGATCCAGTCGATCCCGCGGGCCGAACAGGGGACATGACCAGTGAGTGAGACCGTCGAGAACGCCCCGGCGGCGGCCGTCGGATCGGTGCGCCGCAGCCGGGACGTCCCGATGCTGGTGGAGCGGGCCCGCGCGGGTGACCCCCGCGCGGTGGCCCGGCTGATCACCCTGGTCGAGTCCGGCGACGAGGTGCTGCCGCAGGTCGCGGGGGCCCTCGCGCCGTACGCCGGTCAGGCCCAGGTGGTGGGCCTGACCGGGTCCCCGGGCGTGGGCAAGTCGACCACCACCAACGAGCTGGTCCGGGCGCTGCGGGCGCGCGGCCACCGGGTCGGCGTGCTGGCCATCGACCCGTCCAGCCCGTTCACCGGCGGGGCGATCCTCGGCGACCGGGTCCGGATGCAGGACCATGCCACCGACCCGGGCGTCTACATCCGCTCAATGTCCAGCCGGGGCCACCTCGGCGGGCTCTCCGCGGCCACCCCGCAGGCCGTCCGGGTGCTGGAGGGCGCCGGCTGCGACGTGGTGCTGGTGGAGACCGTCGGCGTCGGGCAGGCCGAGGTGGAGGTCGCCTCGCTGGCCGACACCACGCTGGTGCTGCTCGCCCCGGGCATGGGCGACGCGATCCAGGCGGTGAAGGCCGGCATCCTGGAGATCGCCGACGTCTTCGTGGTCAACAAGGCCGACCGGGACGGTGCCGACGCCACCGTCCGCGACATCCAGGGCATGATCGCCCTGGGCGAGCGGGGGCCGGGGGAGTGGCGGCCGCAGGTGGTGCGGGCCATCGCCGCGCGGGGCGAGGGGATCGACGACATCGCCGCCGCGATCGACAAGCACCGCGGCTGGCTGGAGCAGCACGACGAGCTGCGCCGCCGCCGGGAGACGCGGGCCGCCGCCGAGATCGAGGCCATCGCGCTGGGCGTCCTCCGCGCCCGGATCGGCTCCCTGCGCGACGGCACGGAGCTGTCGACGCTCGCCGCCAAGGTGGCCGAGGGCGCCATCGACCCGTACGCGGCGGCGGACGAGCTGCTCGCCCAGCTCGGCTCCTGACCCCCGCTCCGCGAGGGTTGACCGGACGGCGTCCGGGGCACAGTGCCTCCGACGGTCCGGGGCGGTGGGGGTGGCGGCATGGACGCGGACGAGAGCGCGGCGGGCCCGGGTGGAACGTCGACTCCGCCCGGGGCCGTCGGCTGGTCCGGCCGGCGCGTGCCGGGGTCGGCGATCCTGGGAATGGTCCTAATCCTCGTCGCGGCGCTCTGCGTGCTGGCCGGGACGGTGGCGGCGGTCCGGGCCGGAGACTGGGCCACGGTGGTCGTGGGCGGCGTCGCCGCCGTCCTGCTTGCCTCCGTGTTCGGGTTCCTCGTCGTGGTCGGCTCGTCCCGCGGGCGGTCCGGTCCGGCTCCGGCGCTGACGCCGTGGCCGGGCGGCGGCACCTCGGGGGTGCGGTTCGGCTATTCGACCGCGACGTATGTCTGGTTCAGCGCGCTGCTGGCGACCTGCATCCTGATCTTCCTGGCCATGGCGTTGGCGGCGGGGACGTCGGGCACGGTCTTCGGGTGGATGGTGGCCGTCGTCATGGCCGGGGTAGCGGTGCTGCTCGGCTGGTTCCTGGTCACCATGCTCCGGCTCGCGCCCGGTGAGCTGGTGCTCTCGCCGGCGGGGATCGCGCACCGCGGCCTCACCCACCTGTACGCCGTCCCCTGGTCCGCCGTCTTCGCGGTCGAGGCGCAGCGGCTGGGCACACCCGTGATCGTGGTGAAGGCATACCCGTCGGAGGAGAGCGTCCTGCGCCGGCACACGGGCCGGCTCGACACCGGGGAGCTGAGGTTCGTCCCCTTCCTGGTCGTCCGGACGTACTGGCTGGCCGCCGATCCGGAGACGGTCCTGCGGGCGCTGACCTTCTATGACGCCCACCCGGAGCTGCGCGACGAGCTGGCCACCCCGGACGCGGTGGCCCGGATCGCCGAGGGCCGGGTCGTGGACCGGCCCTGACCCGTCCACTCCCGACCCGCGTCAACCAGTACGCTCGCACCGCCTCACGAACCCGTGGGGCGGTGCGCGTGTCTGTGGTGGGAGAGCATGGCTGACGAGGCGACCCAGGAGCTGTCCGTGACGCCGGACGCGGTGGCGGGCGGCACGACGCACGTCTCCGACGAGGTGGTGGAGAAGATCGCGGTGGCCGCCGCGAAGTCCGTGCCCGGGGTGGCCGAGCTGGGCGGGGACGTGGCCCGGTTCTTCAACGCGGTGCTCGACAAGGTCGGCCTGGACCAGGTGGGCGATGCCCGGCGGGGCTGCTCGGCACACGTCACGAACGGCGCGGCGGTGGTCAACCTGGTGCTGGTGATCTCCGGCGGCCGGCCGGTGCCGGAGGTGACCGACGCGGTGCGGTCCGCGGTGACGGCGGCGGTCGAGGCGTACGGGCTGCGGGTCGACGAGATCAACATCCGGGTCGATGACGTGGCCCTGGGCGGTCCGGCGGCGCCCTCGGCCTGACCAGGTTACCGGCCGGTACGAACATCCTTAGCGATCGTTCAGGAGTCCGTTCTACACTCGGTCTTCAGTCGAGGACTCGAGGAGGAGCTCCGCGGATGAACGCCGACGAGATCGCCGCCGGACGGGCACGGTGGCAGGCCCGCTACGACGCCGCGCGCAAGCGGGACGCGGACTTCACCACGCTCTCCGGGATGACCGTGGACCCGGTGTACGGCCCGCCGGAGGGCGCCGCGTACCCGGGCTTCGAGCGGATCGGCTGGCCGGGGGAGTTCCCGTACACCCGGGGGCTCCACCCGACCGGCTACCGCGGGCGGACCTGGACCATCCGGCAGTTCGCCGGGTTCGGCAACGCCCAGCAGACCAACGAGCGCTACAAGATGATCCTCGGCGCGGGCGGCGGCGGGCTCTCCGTCGCGTTCGACATGCCGACCCTGATGGGCCGCGACTCCGACGACCCGCAGGCGCTCGGCGAGGTCGGCCACTGCGGCGTCGCCATCGACACCGCGACCGACATGGAGGCGCTCTTCGACGGCATCGGCCTGGCCGGCGTCACCACCTCGATGACCATCTCCGGCCCGGCCGTGCCGGTCTTCTGCATGTACCTGGTCGCCGCCGAGCGGCAGGGCGTCGATCTGTCCACCCTGGACGGCACCCTCCAGACGGACATCTTCAAGGAGTACATCGCGCAGAAGGAGTGGCTCTTCGACCCGGAGCCGCACCTGCGCCTGATCGGCGACCTGATGGAGTACTGCGCCCGGGAGATCCCGCGGTACAAGCCGCTGTCGGTCTCCGGGTACCACATCCGCGAGGCCGGCTCGACCGCCGCGCAGGAGCTGGCGTACACCCTGGCCGACGGGTTCGGCTACGTCGAGCTGGGGCTGTCGCGCGGGCTGGACGTCAACGTCTTCGCCCCGGGGCTGAGCTTCTTCTTCGACTCCCACGTGGACTTCTTCGAGGAGATCGCCAAGTTCCGGGCCGCCCGCCGGATCTGGGCCCGCTGGCTGCGCGACGTCTACGGCGCCACCAGCGAGAAGGCGCTCTGGTTGCGGTTCCACACCCAGACCGCCGGGGTGTCGCTGACCGCCCAGCAGCCGGTCAACAACGTGGTGCGGACCGCCGTCGAGGCCCTGGCGGCCGTGCTCGGCGGGACCAACTCGCTGCACACCAACGCCCTCGACGAGACCCTGGCGCTGCCCACCGACGAGTCTGCCGAGATCGCCCTGCGTACCCAGCAGGTGCTGATGGAGGAGACCGGGGTGACCAACGTGGCCGACCCGCTCGGCGGGTCGTGGTACGTCGAGGCGCTCACCGACAAGATCGAGGCAGAGGCCGAGGAGATCTTCGCCCGGATCCGGCAGCTCGGTGGCGAGGGGCCGCACCAGATCGGGCCGATGACCTCGGGCATCCTGCGCGGTATCGAGGACGGCTGGTTCACCGGCCACATCGCCGAGTCGGCCTTCGTCTATCAGCAGGCGCTGGAGAAGGGCGACAAGAAGATCGTCGGGGTCAACTGCCACACCGGGACGGTCGCCAAGGACCTGGAGATCCTGCGCATCTCGCACGAGGTGGAGCTGGAGCAGCGTCGGGTGCTGGCCGAGCGCAAGGCCGCCCGCGACGAAACCGCGGTGAAGGCCGCCGTCGCCCGCCTGGTCGAGGTCAGCCGCACCGACGAGAACATGATCCCGGCCATGCTCGAGGCGGTCCGCGCCGAGGCCACCCTCGGCGAGATCTGCGACGCCCTCCGCGCCGAGTGGGGCGTCTACCGCGAACCCGCCCGCTTCTGACCCACCCACCCTCCGCGATCTTGCACTTCGGTCCCTCCTGATGCCGCATCTGTCGCATTTGCCGGGGCGGAAAGTGCAAGATCGCGGAGGGGTGGCGGGGGTGGCGGTGGGAGGGGCGGTGAGCAGGGTGAGAACCGCAACTGTCGCCGTCGCGGTGGATCTGAGTTCGGCGGGGGCCGTGCGAGACTAGATAACCATGAGCGACCCACGGATCACCTCGTCGATCTTCACCCGCGGCGCGGTCGACCTCAGCGCGCTGCGCGGCACACCAGCCCCCGCCCGTCCCGCCACACCGGCCCAGTCCGGGCCGCCCACCGGCCTTCCGGGCGCTCCCGCCGGCGGCGGCGGGGTGTTCGTGATAGACGTGACCGAGGCGACCTTCCAGTCGGAGGTGCTGGAGCGTTCGCTCAGCACCCCCGTGGTGGTGGACTTCTGGGCCGAGTGGTGCGAGCCGTGCAAGCAGCTCTCCCCGGTGCTCGAACGGCTGGCCGCCGAGGGCAACGGCGCGTGGGTGCTGGCCAAGGTGGACGTGGACGCCAACCCCCGGATCGCCCAGATGTTCCGGGTGCAGGGCATCCCGATGGTCTACGCGGTGGTCGGCGGGCAGCCGATCGACGCCTTCTCCGGGGTGGTGCCGGAGGCCCAGCTCCGGCAGTGGATCTCCGCCGTGCTCAAGGCCGGCGGCGTCGACGTGGCCGAGCCGGAGGACCCCCGCCTCGACGAGGCCGACGACGCGCTGATGAGCGGCGACCTGGACGCCGCCGAGCGGGCGTACCGGAAGATCCTGGCCGAGTCCCCGGCGGACGCCGCGGCCGAGGCCGGGCTGGCCCAGGTCGGGCTGGCCCGCCGGGTCGCCGGCGCCGACCCGCAGGCCGCGCTCACCGCCGCCGAGGGCGCCCCCGACGATGTCGAGGCTCAGCTCCTCGCCGCCGACATCGAGGTGCTCAGCGGCCTGGCCGAGCAGGCCTACCGGCGACTGGTCGGCCTGGTCCGCCGGACCGCCGGCGACGACCGGGAGAAGGTACGCCAGCACCTGGTCAGCCTCTTCACCATCGCCGGCCCGGAGGACCCCGCCGTGGCCTCGGCCCGCCGGGCCCTGGCCAGCGCACTGTTCTGAGTTCACAGCACGCCAGCGCGGGCCGGCGTTCCGGCCGGCCCGCCCGACCATCGAGGACGGGAGCCCCATGATGCGCCGGATCGCCGTCCTCGACGCGCCGACCAACCTGGGGCTGCGCCCACCCACCGCCACCTCCGTCCCCGGCTGCGCCAAGGCGCCCGGCGCGCTGCGTGACCACGGCCTGCTCGCCCGGCTGCGGGCCCGGGACGCCGGCTGTCTCACCCCGCCCCGGTACGACCCCGGTGACTGGCGCCCCGGCGACGGCGTCTGCCACGCCCCGGAGATCTCCGGATACTCGGTGACACTCGCCGACCGGATCGGCGCGATCATCGACCGCGGCGAGTTCCCGCTGGTGCTCGGCGGGGACTGCTCGGTGCTGCTCGGCTCCGCGCTGGCCATGCACCGGCTCGGCGAGGCGGTCGGCGGCCGGATCGGGCTGGTCTTCGTGGACGGCCACTCCGACTTCCGGCACCCCGGCAACGCCTCCTACGTCGGCGCGGCGGCGGGGGAGGACCTCGCCCTGGTCACCGGCCGGGGGCAGGCCGACCTGGCCGCCATCGAGGGACGCCGCCCGTACTTCCGGGACATCGACGTGGTGGTCCTCGGCGTCCGGGCGCAGGACGAATACCGTCTGGACCTGCAGGCCGCCGGGATCACCACCCGGCCGGTGCCGGCGCTGCGCGCCGAGGGCGCCGCGCGGACCGCGCAGTGGGCGCACGAGCAGCTCGCCGACTGCGCCGGCTACTGGGTGCACATCGACGTGGACGTGCTCGATCCGGCGGTGATGCCAGCGGTGGACGCGCCGGACCCCGGCGGGATCGCCTTCGCCGAGCTGGAGATCCTGCTCGCCGGCCTGGTCGACACCCCGCACTGCCTCGGCGTCGAGCTGACCGTCTTCGACCCCGACTACGACCCCGACGGCTCGTACGCGGCCGAGATCGTCAACACCGTGGTGTCCGGATTGGCGCCGGTCTCCGCGCCGGCCGCCATGCCGCCGCGGCTGCTGCCGGCCACCCCGGCGCCACCGTCCCCGAGGCGGGGCAACGGGCGACCCCAGCCGAGCGGGCTGGCGGCACCGGCGCCCCTGGTCACGCCGGCCCCGGCGGTTGCGGTCGAGCCGATCGGTCCGGTCGTCGAGGACGCCACGCCGGTGGAGGCCGCCGCGCCGGCCCAGCCGGATGGTCCGGAGCCGCTGGGGTCCCGGGCGTCGGCGGGACCCGGGCTGCTGCGTCGCGTCGCCGCGCCCGAGGAGGAGAGCCTCGCGGGCCGGGAGCCGGTGGGGCCGCCCGCCTCGGCCGGCCCCGCGCTGCTGCGCCGGACGTCGCCGCCGGAGGTGGGGGCCACGCCCGAGCCGGGCGACGACGATTCCCCCGGACCCAGCGCCGGCATCGCCTGACCGGTCCCGCGTCCGGCGGTCAGCGGGCGGCGAGGGCGCGGAGGAAGCGCTCGCTGATCGGCACCGCGCTGTCCGTGCTCGACCCGCCCTGCTCGACGAAGACCGCGAACGCGACGTCGCCCTGCCAGCCGACGAACCAGGCGTGGGTGTGCGCCGGGTTGTTGTCGTACTCGGCGGTGCCGGTCTTGCCGTACACCGGCTCGCCGGGGACGTCCCGCAGCGCGCTGGCCGTGCCGGCGGTGACCACCGCGCGCATCATCGTCTTCAGCGCCGCGACGGACTCCGCCTTGAGGGCCGGACCCGGCGGGGCGGGCTGCCGCGGCGCCGGGTCGAGCACGAGCTTCGGCTGCTCCCACTGACCCCGGGCCACGGCGGCGGTGGCGCCGGCCATCGCGAGCGGGCTGACCACGGTGGTGCCCTGGCCGATCGCCGCGGCGGCCTGCTCGGTGGCGGAGCCGCCGGTGGAGACCGTGCCGGTGAAGACGTCGGCGCCGAGGTCCCACTTCGCCTCCAAGCCGAGGGTACGGCCGGCGGCGGCGAGCCCGTCCGGGCCGAGCTTGGGGGCCAGCGAGGTGAAGGCGGTGTTGCAGGACTTCGCGAAGTCGGTGCTGAACGGCACTGACCCGAGCTCGAAGTTGTCCGAGTTCTTGAACGGCCGCCCGTCCACCACGAACGCCTTCGGGCAGGCGACCGTCGCCTCCGGGGTCACCGCGCCCTTGTCCAGCAGGGCGAGCGCGCTGACCGTCTTGAACGTCGAGCCGGGCGGCACCTGAGCGGTGAAGGCGAGGTTCTCCCCGGCCGGGCCGGGTCCGTTGGCGGCGGCGAGCACCGCGCCGTCGCTGATCCGTACCGCCACCAGGGCGGACCGGCGCTTCTCCCCGCGCAGCGCCGCGTCGGCGGCGTTCTGGGTGGTAACGCCGATGGTGGTCTTCAACGGCTGGCCGGCCTTCGGCTCGCTGCGGAACACCTCGGCCCCGGTCGTCATCCCCGGCTCTCCGGGCTTGGGTCGCTCGGTGACGACGGTGAGCCCGGGAACCCCACGCAGGCGGTCGTCGTACCGGCCCTGGAGGCCGCCGTGGCCGACCAGGTCGCCGGCGACGTACCGGTCGGGGTGCGCCTTCAGGTCGTCGGCCTGTGCCGGGTCGACCGAGCCGAGCAGCGCACGGGCGAACTCCCGGGTCGGCGCCAGGTCGAGGTTCTCGGCCTGGAACTTGGTGCCGGGCAGGTCATGGATCCGCGGGCGGATCTGCCGGTACGCCTCGTCGCGCAGCGTCACCACCTCGACGAAGGCTCCGGGATCGGCCTCGGCGAGCCGTTTGGGCAGGTCGGACAGGTCGACCGGCGGGGTGAGCGCCGGCCGGATCGCCTTGAACGCGGCGTCGAGCTGCCGGTTGAGCGCCTTCACGTCGGTGACCTCGCTCGGCTGCAGCCCGACCCGGACCACCGGGCGGGGCGCGACGATCGGGTCGCCGGCGGCGTCCAGCATCCCGGCCCGGGGCGCGGCCTGCCGGCGAAGCGCCAGCCGGTCGCCCTCCTCCAGCTGCTCCTGCACCAGCGCCGGCTCCCAGATCACCTGCCACTGGTTGTCGCCGCCGCGCTTGAGGCGGACCGGCCGGTCGTACGCCCAGCGGGTCTGCCCCGGCAGCGTCCAGGCGACCTCCACCTGGGCGGTCGCGGTGTCCGCGGTGATCTTGGCGTCGCCCTTGCGCTTCAGCGCCGGCGGGGTGTCCACCAGCTCCCCGGAGAGCGCCCGGATCTCCTTGGTCACCTCGGCCGCCGGCATCCGGGCGCCGGTCGCGTCGATGAAGCCGACCGTGTGCAGGTCGCCGGAGCGCCAGCCGGCCAGGAACGCGTCGACGCTGCGCTCGGGGCCGTCCTCCGTCGAGCACCCGGCCAGCGCGCCGGCGGCGAGCACGGCCGCGGTCACCGCGGTGAAGATCGGCCGGAGCTGGGATCGGCGACGACGAACGGGGTACGACACGAGCATGAAGCTGTCCCTCCGGTCCGAAACTGCCCTGCACGCTAGTACGGCCCGCGCTTCCCCACCGCCCCGCCACCGCTCCGACGTGCGGAAAGAGGGGACTGTGACAGTGTGATGAACATCGCGAGCCGGGGTACTCCGCGACCGGCCGACCACGTACCCGCAACGGGTGAAAGGACAGAGTCCCGATCCGGACGTCCGGCCGGTGGTCCGCCGACGAAGGGGCAGACCGGTAGGGCCTAGGCTGGGCGGAGAGTGACCCACAACGCGGTGGGTCGAGGGGAGTGGCACCGATGGACCGGCGTCCGGCGATCAAACCGGGACCCGACCTCCGGCAGGCTGACACCGGCCGGGACGACAGCTTCGATTCGGCGACCGACGGGGATGGTTTGGGCCGCCTCGACACGGGAGCGACCGGGATGACCGGTTCGAGCGTCGACACCCTTTACGACCTGGGCCTGCCGGCGCAGGCGCTGGGCGACGACGTGGAGGACGCCGAGCTCGACGAACCGGTACCGAACGCGGAGCGCCTGGTGGCCCAGGCGGTGGCGCGGGCCGGTGACGACCACGACGCGGCGACCCTGGTCGGCCGTTTCTGGCGGTTCGCGCCGGACGAGGAGCTGATCGGCTTCACGGCCGAGGAGATGCTCGACGCGGCCCGGGCGCACCGGGACCTGGCCCAGCAGCGGGTTCCCGGCGAGCTGAAGCTGCGCATCCACGAGCCGGACGCCGAGCAGCACCACACGGTGATCGAGATCGTCACCGACGACATGCCGTTCCTGGTCGACTCGGTGACCGCCCTGCTCAACTCGCACCACCTCGATGTGCACCTGCTGGTCCACCCCCTGGTGGTGGTCCGTCGGGAGCCGCTGGGCCGGTTGACCGAGGTGTCGGCCGACGTCGAGCCGGACGATGCGATCGCCGGCGACCTGGTCGAGAGCTGGATGCGGATCGAGATCGACCCGGTGCGTGACGCGGCCGAGCGGGAGAAGCTCCGCCGGGAGCTGCAGCGGGTGCTCACCGACGTTCGTGAGGCCGTGGAGGACTGGCCCAAGATGCGGCAGCGGGCCCTCGCGCTCGCCGACGAGTTGGCCGCCGCGCGGACCTCGGACAACCGGCCGCCGGTGCCGGAGAAGGACATCACCGACTCGGTCGAGCTGCTGCGCTGGTTGGCGCACGACCACTTCACCTTCCTCGGGTACCGCGAGTACCGGCTGGTCGACACCGACGGCGGGGAGGGCGGGCAGGCGCTGGAGGCCCTGCTCGGGACCGGGCTGGGGATCCTCCGCTCCGACTCGCCGGAGGCCCGGGCGCTGTCGTCGATGACACCCGAGGCGCACGAGAAGGTGCTCGAGAAGCGCCTGCTGATCATCACCAAGGCCAACTCGCGGGCCACCGTGCACCGCTCGGCCTACCTCGACTACATCGGTTTCAAGATCTTCAACGACGCCGGCGAGGTGGTCGGGGAGCGGCGCTTCCTGGGTCTCTTCTCCACCGCGGCGTACCGGACCAGCGTGCGCGAGCTGCCGGTGGTCCGCCGCAAGGTCGCCGAGGTGCTCGACCGCTCCGGGCTGAGCCAGCGCAGCCACTCCGGCAAGGACCTGCTGCAGATCCTGGAGACCTACCCGCGCGACGAGCTGTTCCAGATCAAGACCGACGACCTGTACCACGCGGTGATCGGCGTGCTGCGGATGGCCGGTCGCCGGCAGCTGCGGGTCTTCCTGCGCCGGGACGCGTACGGGCGGTTCATCTCCTGCCTGATCTACCTGCCCCGGGACCGGTTCACCACCCAGAACCGCCTGCGCATGCAGGACATCCTGCTCCGCGAGCTGAACGGCGTCGGGGTGGACTACACCACCCGGGTCACCGAGTCGATGCTGGCCCGGTTGCACTTCATCGTCCGGACCGACCCGACCAACCCGCCCGGCGAATTCGACGCCGACCTGCTCGCCGAGGAGCTGGCCGACGCGACCCGGCTCTGGGACGACGACTACCGGCTGGTGCTGGAGCGCAAGCTCGGCGACGAGCAGGCCAAGCACCTGTTCAGCCGGTACGCCGACGCGTTCCCGGAGGGCTACAAGGACGGGCACACGCCGTACGAGGCGATGAAGGACCTGGCCAAGCTGGAGCTGCTGGAGGAGCCCGGCCAGCTCGAGATGCACCTGTTCCGCAAGCAGCTCGCGCCGCGGCCGGACCGGCCGAGCGCGGACGTCGACGAGACGATGGACGTCCGGTTCAAGGTCTACCGGTACGGCGAGCCGATGATGCTCTCCGCCGTGCTGCCGGTGCTGCACTCGCTCGGCGTCCGGGTGGTCGACGAGCACCCGTACGAGGTGGACCGGATCGACGGTCGGGTTTTCCTCTACGACTTCGGGCTCCGCCTGCCGGAGGCGCACGAGGAACTGGCCGAGGTCCGCCCGCACGTGGAGAACGCCTTCGCGGCGGCGTGGCGGGGCGAGGCCGAGGTGGACGGCTTCAACGAGCTGGTGCTCCGGGCCGGGCTCACCTGGCGGCAGGTGGTGGTGCTGCGGGCGTACGCGAAGTACCTGCGCCAGGCCGGCACCGTCTTCTCCCAGGAGTACATGGAGCAGACCTTCATCGCGTACCCGCGGATCGCGGGGCTGCTGGTCGAGCTCTTCGAGGCCCGGTTCGCCCCCGGTGCGACCACGCTGGACGAGCGGCGGCAGCGCAGCGACGAGCTGGTCACCGCGCTCGGCGCGGCGCTGGACGACGTGGCGAGCCTCGACCAGGACCGGATCCTGCGGTCGTACCTGACGCTGATCCGGGCCACCCTGCGGACCAGCTTCTACCAGCGGCCGGCCGGCGGGCGGCCCAAGTCGTACGTGGCGTTCAAGCTGGACCCACAGGCCATTCCGGACCTGCCGGCGCCGCGGCCGAAGTTCGAGATCTTCGTCTACTCGCCGCGCTTCGAGGGCGTGCACCTGCGGTTCGGGCCGGTGGCCCGGGGCGGGCTGCGCTGGTCCGACCGGCGGGAGGACTTCCGCACCGAGGTGCTGGGCCTGGTCAAGGCGCAGATGGTGAAGAACACCGTGATCGTGCCGGTGGGCGCCAAGGGCGGCTTCGTGCTCAAGCAGAAGCCGGGCGACCGGGACGAGGCGGTGGTCTGCTACAAGGAGTTCGTCGGCGCGATGCTGGACGTCACCGACAACATCGTCGGCGGCGAGATCGTCCCGCCCGACGATGTGGTCCGGCAGGATGCCGATGACCCGTACCTGGTGGTGGCGGCGGACAAGGGCACCGCGACCTTCTCCGACATCGCCAACGAGATCTCCACCGCGCACAACTTCTGGCTGGGCGACGCGTTCGCCTCCGGCGGCTCTGCCGGATATGACCACAAGAAGATGGGCATCACCGCCCGGGGCGCCTGGGAGTCGGTGAAGCGGCACTTCCGCGAGCTGGGCCACGACACCCAGACCGAGGACTTCACCGTGGTCGGCGTCGGCGACATGTCCGGCGACGTGTTCGGCAACGGGATGCTGCTGTCGGAGCACATCCGGCTGGTGGCCGCCTTCGACCACCGGCACATCTTCCTCGACCCGGATCCGGACGCCGCGACCTCGTACGCCGAGCGGAAGCGGCTGTTCGACCTGCCCCGGTCCTCGTGGGAGGACTACAACCCGGAGCTGATCTCGGCTGGGGGTGGGGTGTATTCGCGGTCCGCCAAGTCGATCCCGGTCAGCCCGCAGGTCCGCGCGGTGCTCGGCCTCGACGACGACGTCACCCAGCTGTCGCCGCAGGAGCTGATGAAAGCCATCCTCACGGCGCCGGTCGACCTGTTCTGGAACGGCGGCATCGGCACCTACGTGAAGGCGGCGAGCCAGACCAACGCCGAGGTCGGGGACAAGTCCAACGACGCCATCCGGGTGGACGGCAAGAACCTGCGCTGCCGGGTGGCCGGCGAGGGCGGCAACCTGGGGTGGACCCAGCTCGGCCGGATCGAGTACGCGCAGGCCGGCGGTCGGATCTACACCGACTTCATCGACAACGCGGCCGGGGTGGACACCTCGGACCACGAGGTGAACATCAAGATCCTGCTCAACACGGCGGTCGCCGACGGCGAGCTGACCATGGACGAGCGGGACGGACTGCTCGCCGAGATGACCGACGAGGTCGCCGAGCTGGTGCTGCGGGACAACTACGACCAGGCCCGGGCGATCAACAACGCCCAGGCCCAGGCCGCCTCGCTGCTCCCGGTGCACCGGCGGATGCTCAACGAGCTGGAGCGGTCCGGCCAGCTCGACCGGGCGCTGGAGGCGCTCCCGCCGGACGAGGAGCTGGCGGTCCGCACCGAGTCCGGGCTGACCGCGCCGGAGTTCGCGGTGCTGTTGGCGTACGTCAAGATCGTGCTGGAACGCGAGATCGTGGCCGATGGGCTGGCCGACGAGGAGTGGACGACCGACGTCCTGGTCAACTACTTCCCGACGCCGCTCCGGGAGCGGTTCGCCGACCGGATGGGCCGGCACCGGCTGCATCGGGACATCGTCACCACCGTGCTGGTCAACGAGGCGATCAACCGGGGCGGCATCTCGTTCGTGTTCCGGGTCGTCGAGGAGACGGCCGCCTCGGCGGCGGACGTGCTCCGGGCGTACGTGGTGGTGCGCGAGGTGTTCGGGCTGCGTGAGCTGTGGGACGCGGTGGAGGCGCTGGACAACAAGGTCTCGCCCGAGTTGCAGACCAACGTCTACCTGGACACCCGGCGGCTGCTCGACCGGGCGGTGCGCTGGCTGGTCACCAACCGGCGCTCGCCGATCGACGTGCCGGCGGAGATCGCCCGGCTGCGGGACGGAATCGCCCGGCTGCTGCCCGGCCTGGAGAACCTCTTCTACGGCAGCGAGCGCGAGGCCATCGCGGCGCACATCGACTCGCTGACCTCCAGCGGGCTGCCGCGCGAGCTGGCCGAGCAGGCCACCCGGCTGATGTACAGCTTCGGCCTGCTCGACGTGGTGGAGACCGCCCGGTCCACCGGCCGGGACGTGGGTGAGGTGGCCTCGGTCTACTTCGTCCTCTCCGACCGGTTCCGGGTGGACGCCCTGCTGTCGAAGATCTCGCTGCTGCCGCGCGAGGACCGCTGGCAGACGTTGGCCCGGATGGCGCTGCGCTACGACCTGTACGCCGCGCTGGCCGCGCTCACCGCGGAGGTCCTCGGGTCCACCCCGGACAGCCTCCCGCCGGTCGAGCGGGTGCAGGAGTGGGAGCAGGCGAACGCCACCTCGATCCACCGGGCGCACCGGGCGATGGGGGAGTTCGACGAGTCCCGGGCCGACCTGTCCGCCCTGTCGGTGCTGCTGCGGCAGATCCGTACCCTGGTGCGGACCTCGGCCGCGGCCTGACCCGCACGGACGCCGGCGCGGCCCGGCGGTCGGTCACCCGACCGCCGGGCCGCGCCCTGGCGTTTCACGTCACTGCGTCATGGTGGCGAGGACGATGACGTTGTCCAGGTAGCTGCGGGCGCTCTGATCGAACGCCCCGCCGCAGGTCACCACCCGCAGACTCGGCTTGTCGCTGGGGCCGTAGACCAGCTCGGTCGGGAACGCCGTCTTCGGGTACGACTTCACCTCGTCGACGGTGAAGGTGACGCTCCGACCGTCCTCGCGGGCGACCGTGATGGTGTCCCCCTGCCGGAGCGAGCCGAGGCTGAAGAAGACGGCCGGCCCGAGCTTGGCCGAGTCGACGTGGCCGACGATGACGGCGTTGCCGACCTCGCCGGGGCTGGCGCCGGGGGCATACCAGCCGGCCTTCTGGGCCTGGTCCAGCGGGGGCACCTGGACGGTGCCGTCGGGGTTGGTGCCGAGCGTCATGATCTCGGCGTCCACCCCGATACGGGGAATCGAGATGGTCGTCGGGTTCGACCGGTCCAGGCCGACGGGGGCGAGGTCCGGGTCCGGCGCGTCCGGCGCCTGCTCGGTGGCGGAGGCCTGGTCGGCGACCTGGGCGCCGCCGACGGTCGCGGGGGCGGCGGTGGTCGCGTCGCCCGGCCCGGCCTGGGCCAGCGGCTGGGGCGGGCGGGGCGGCGGCACGGTCCGCACCGACGCGCCGATCATGCCGGCACCCACCATGGCGAGGAGGACGACGACGGCCACGCCGGCGGCGCGCCACGGTCTCCCGTGACGGCCGCCGGCCGGTGTCGCCGTCGTGTCAGCCGAGGTCATTGGCCCGACGCCGACGCAGCAGGACCATGCCACCCAGGGCGGCGGCGCCGATCACGCCCACCCCGCTGGCGGCCATGCCGCGGTCGACGCTGGTGGTGGTCATGCCACCGTCACCCCCGTCGACGTGGCCACGCGGCATGCAGCGGTCCCGGTCGTCGTGGTCCCGACGGTCCTGGTCCTTGTTGTTCTCGTCCTTGCGGTCGCGGTCCTTGCCGTCGTCGTGCTTGTTGTTCTCGTCCTTGCGGTCGCGGTCCTTGCCGTCGTGGTCCTTGTTGTCGCGGTTGTTGCGGTCCTCGTCCGACTGGTCGTCGGCCATGCCCCCGCCCTGGCCGTCGGACCCCGGCTGCCAGGTCTGGTCAGAGTTACCGTTCCAGTCCTTGCGGTCCTCGTCCTTGCGGTTGTCGTCCTTGCCGTCGTCGTGCTTGTTGTTCTCGTCCTTGCGGTTGTCGTCCTTGCCGTCGTCGTGCTTGTTGTTCTCGTCCTTGCGGTTGTCGTCCTTGCCGTCGTCGTGCTTGTTGTTCTCGTCCTTGCGGTCCTCGTCCTTGCGGTCGCGGTCCTTGCCGTCGTGGTCCTTGCGGTCCTCGTCCTTGCGGTCCCAGTCCTTGCGGTCCCAGTCCTTGCGGTCCCAGTCCCCGTGGTCCCCAGGGCAGAACTCAAGAAGACTGACCTGCGGCTTGGCGACGACGTTGCCCGTGTACGCGTGTCCGGCCGCGTACGCCGCCCCGGGCGAGAACAGCAGCAGGGACGCGCCGCCGAGAGCGGCTCCCGCAACGACCTTCCCGAGCATCTTCTTTCCCATGACCTGCGTCACTCCATCCCTGTTTGTCCTGAGCCCGACGAGAGCCGAGCTACGACCGACGTTAGACCGTTTCGCGAACTATCAGGGGAAAGATTCATGTTCTAAAGTCTATTGGCGGTACGGGGCATAGGAGTGCTAAGCGGCTTTATGCTGGGATTAGGGGGGCGGGGCGGCCTTCCATGCCACCTGGGCGGCTGCGGCCCCAGTGGGCCCGGAGGTTCCCCCTCCGCCGGACCCTGCCCCGCTCGGTGGACCTGCGGCGATCCGGCCCTGCTGCGCCGCCCCGTCCCCGCAAGGTGGTTCGCCCCTTACGGTTACGGCGATCAGGGCATCGAACCTTGCCGTGGAAGCGCTCCCATGCAAGCGACCCACTGCCCAACCTGGTGACCAACACCTCGGGGCTAGCCGGGCGGGACCGCCATGTGCGACGCGGTCAAGGCCAACGGCGCGTACGTCAACGGGGTCGGGTTACGCCCTGGCGAAGGCAGTCCGCGTGGATCGACTGGAACCAGTACGTCGACTAGCTCTCGTTCCCCAGGCGTTCCGCAGCGAGCTGGTCTCGGTCGGTTTCGACAGCAACATCGGCATGCTGATCGACACCTCCCGCAACGGCTGCGGCACCGCCCGGCCCACCGGCCCGGGCGCGACGACCAGCGTGGACGCCTACGTCAACGGTGGTCGGATCGACCGGCGGATCCACGCCGGCAACTGGGACGAGGGCAAGGGCTTCGACCGGATGTGCGACCCGACCTACACCGGCAACGCCCGCAACGGCCAACAGCATGAGCGGCGCCCTGCCGAACGCGCCGATCTCCGGTGCCTGGTGCTCCGCGCAGTTCCAGGAGCTCATGAGGAACGCCTACCCGCCGCACTCCTGAGCAACAGGTAGGCCCAGCCGTCGCGGCGGGAGGGAGGCACCGCCGCGGCAGATTCCCCCGGGCCCCTGGTCCGACCGTCCACCGGTCGGACCAGGAGCCCCCGCCGTGGGTTTCCGCCCGGGTCGACTCGTCCCGACGCCCGGGGACGTGCTCAGGGGACGGTCTTCTCGATTGCCGCCCGGCCCAGCTCGGCCAGGTCCCGGCGGGCCCGCTCCAGGTTCTCCGGGGTGAGGTCCTGGCCCCGGGCCATCACCAGGTCCTCCGGCTCCCACGGCTGCTCTGCACCGGTGCGGATGTTGTCGCCACCCGCGCCGGTGCCGGTCCCGGTGGCCCCGGTGCCCGCCGCGTACGGATCGCCGAGCAGGTCCTCGGTCGCCCCGGACGGTCCGCTGCCCGGCTCGGCGAAGACCGGGGTGTCCCGGTCCGGGCCGCCCCCGCCGGTCAACTGCGGCACGGTGCTCTCGTCGTCCACCGCGGCGGCCACCTCCGGGCGCTCCTCCAGCGGTCGGTCCCGATCGGTCATGCTGCTGCCCTCCTGTCCCCAGACGCGTTCCCTCGTCTCGCGTACCCCGTCCGGACCGGGCCATGCCGGCAGGGTCAGACCTGCCGGCCCTCCTCGGTGGTCGGCGGCTCGACCGGCCGCAGCCACTGCCACAGGAGCATCAGCAGGCCGGCGCCCCGGCCGGTGACCGGCCGGGGCGCCACGGGTACCGGTCAGCGACCGAGGACGCGGTCCAGGAAGTCCCGGTAGCCGCGTACGGCGATCCGGAGCTGCTCGGTGTCGGCCGAGCCGGAATCCTGCCAGCCGCCCAGCTTGGTCTTCTGCGCGCGCAGCGCGGTGGAGAGCGCCTCGATCGCCTCCTCGACCAGCGACTGCGCCTCGCCGACCGCGGCCCGCGGGTCGTCCACGAAGCGGAGCTGGACGTCCCGCCAGCGGTCCCGGAAGCCCTGGGCGGTTTCCGGCTCGAAGAGCGTGGCCGCATCCGCCGGCACCGCGCCCGGGGTCGGCCGGGCCGCCCCGGCCAGGGCCGCCCCGGCCAGGGCCGCCCCGGCGGCGGCGCCGGCCGTCCCGGCCCCGGCCGCCGCAGTGCTGGCGTCCGGGTCGACCATCGTCGGCTCGGCGCGGCCGTAGCCGGCCGCGCCGGCGGCCACCGCGTCGTCCCGGTCGCCCGGCTGTGCGGCAGCCCACCGGTCGGGGTCGTGCAGCCGGTCGCCGGCCGTCGGGTCGGCCCGCTCGTCGTCGAACGCGTCAGTCCGCCCCGGGGCGCCGTCGCCCGGCCGGGCGGTGTCCTCGCCGCGCGGGTCCCGCTCGTCCTCCGGCCGGCCGCTGGCCATGGCCGAGGCGGCCACCGCGTCGCCGACCGTGGTCGCGCCGAACGTGGTGGGCAGCGGCGCCGGCTCGTGGAACTCGGGGCGGCCGTCCCGGTCGGTGTCGGCCGCCTCGCCCTCCGCGTCCCGGGCGTCCCGCAGGTCGTACGGGCGGGTCTCGTCCAGGTTCGCGGCGTCCCGGCGGTCGCCGGTCAGCGTCTCGTCCCGGTCGTCGGGGCGGTCGTCGACCACGGCGGGGTCGTCGAAGGTGCCCCGGTCGTCCAGCGCGTCCTCGGTTACGTCGGCCCGGTCGTGCCGGGCGCCGTCGTCGCCGGAACCGTCGGCCGGCGATGGCACCGGCACGGGAGCGGACCGGATGGCCTCGGGGTGCTCGTTCGTGGCCTGCTGCTCTTCCTGGCGCATGGTGGTGGCCTCCTCAGCGGCTCGTGGCGTCGTCGTGCGGGTGGTCGGGGCGGCGCTGCGTCGGCGGCTGGAGCCCGACCGGGTCCTCGCCGAGCAGATCGGCGAAGAGGGCCCGGTAGTGCACGACCGCTTGGCGGAGCTCCTCGGTGCTGGTCTCGCCGCGCTCGGTGCGCAGCCGGATCTCGTGGGCGTCCCGGTAGTGGGTCAGGGTGCGGGCGTGCTCGACGGAGAGATGGGCGATCTGGTCAGAGAAGTCCCCGGTGGGGTACCCCCGCTCGGCGATCAGCCGGCTGACCAGCTCATCGGCCTCGCCGACGGTCTCGGCGGGGGAGTCGACGAAGCGGACCTGGAGTTCCTCCCAGGCGGCGGCGTACCGGGCCCGGGATTCGGGGTCCAGCGGGGTGAGTTCGAGTTCGGCGTGCCGGCGCTCCCGCTCCCGCAGCTCACGCTCGGCCGCGCCGCGGCTGTCCCGCTCGGCGACCATCCGGTCGTACTCGGGGCCGAAGCGCTGCCTGAGCGAGCGGCGGCGGGCCGCCACCACGGCGACCGCGGCCAGCGCCGCGAGCACCAACAGGACGATGACTATGACGACTACCTGCGTGGGCGACATGGCTCCTCCTTCGCCCGCTGGTATTCCCTCCGCCCACTGATCGCCAATCCCGATCGGCCGCACTTTCCTGGTCGATTGCGCGTCCGGTTCCCGGCCCGGCATGCCAAGACCCACACGACGACCCGCCGCGAAAACTTGACTCGTTCCAGAAAACGCGCTTGGGTGGGGTGATGCCGGTCGAGACCGACGCCGAACGTTCCGGCCGGACCGTCTACGACGTCCTGCACGCCCTGACCGGCGCGGGACTGCTGCGCCGGATCGCCCCGGCCGGCGGCCCCGCCCGGTCCGAGCTGTGCGGCCACGGCCACGACCACCTCGTCTGCCGGGACTGCGGGTCGATCGCCGACACCGACCGTGGCCGGGCCCCCGGGCCCTGCCTCGACCCCTCGGCGGCCACCTTCGCGGTGGAGATCGCCGAGGTCACGTACTGGGGCCGCTGCCCCGACTGCCAGCACCGATCAGGAGGAGAGCGATGAGCGACCAGGCCGGCAAGCCGATCCTCACCACCCGTCAGGGCCACCCGGTCCACAACAACCAGCAGCAGCGGACGGTCGGCTCACGCGGCCCGGCGACGCTGGAGAACTACCACTTCCTGGAGAAGATCAGCCACTTCGACCGGGAGCGCATCCCGGAGCGGGTGGTGCACGCCCGCGGCTTCGTGGCGCACGGCGAGTTCGAGGCGTACGGGACGATCGGCGACCAGCCGGCGGCGAAGTACACCCGGGCGAAGCTCTTCCAGACCAAGGGCCGGAAGACCCCGGTGACCATCCGGTTCTCCACCGTCATCGGCGGTCGGGACTCCTCCGAGGCCGCCCGCGACCCCCGCGGCTTCGCGGTGAAGTTCCGCACCGAGGACGGCAACTGGGACATGGTGGGCAACAACCTCCAGGTCTTCTTCATCCGTGACGCGATCAAGTTCCCGGACGTGATCCACTCGCTGAAGCCGGACCCGGTGACCTTCCGCCAGGAGCCGAACCGGATCTTCGACTTCATGTCGAACACGCCCGAGTCGATGCACATGCTCACCTGGCTCTTCTCCCCGTACGGCATCCCGAAGAACTACCGCACCATGCGCGGTTCGGGCGTGAACACGTACCGCCTCGTCAACGCCGAGGGCGAGGGCGTGCTGGTCAAGTTCCACTGGCTGACCCAGCAGGGCGAGCACAACCTGACCCAGGCCGAGGCGGACGCCATCCAGGCCACCGAGCTGGGCCACGCCTCCAAGGACCTCTACGAGGCGATCGAGCGTGGCGAGTTCCCGCAGTGGGAGCTGAACGTCCAGATCGTGAGCGACGACGAGCACCCGGAGCTGGACTTCGACCCGCTCGACGACACCAAGATCTGGCCGGAGGAGCAGTTCCCGTACCTGCCGGTCGGCATGATGACGCTCAACCGCAACATCACCGACCACCACAACGAGAACGAGCAGATCGCCTTCGGCACCGGCGTGCTGATCGACGGCATCGACTTCTCCGACGACAAGATGCTGGTCGGCCGGACCTTCTCCTACTCGGACACCCAGCGCTACCGGGTCGGCCCGAACTACCTCCAGCTGCCGATCAACCGGCCGCGGGAGGACGTGCTGGTCAGCACCAACCAGGGTGGCGGCCAGATGTCGTACGGGGTGGACAACCGCGGCGGCAACCCGCACATCAACTTCGAGCCGTCCTCAGTGGCCGGTCTGGCGGAGGCGGACGACTCCTACCGGGAGTACCGTCCGTTCGTCTCCGGCCAGATCATGAAGGCGCCGATCGAGCGGCAGAGCAACTATGCCCAGGCCGGCCGGCGCTACCGCGAGATGGCCGACTGGGAGCGGGACGACCTGATCCTCAACCTGACCACCCTGCTGGCCCAGTGCGACAAGCACATCCAGGAGAAGATGGTCTGGCACTTCAGCCAGTGCGACGAGGAGTACGGCCGCCGGGTCGCCGAGGGCCTCGGCATCTCCGTCTCCGCCTGATCCCGCGCTGGCCACGAGCGCCCCGCCGGTCCGTCCGGCGGGGCGCTCGCCGCGAACGGCGTCCACAGCGGAACATCCCGGACCGTAGTTACCGGCGAGACGGCCGGTAGTGCAACCGCCGCGGATTACGTATTCTGCCCAAGGTGCCCGAGCCGGGGCCCGGCGCCGTCGCCGGGACCACGTCCGGCCGGCGCCGGCGCCACCCCTGCGACAGCTTCCGGGCGAGGTCTGATTGAACACCCGCGACTGGCCGATCCGCGCCAAGCTGACCGCGCTGGTCATCGGCCCGGTGACCGCGCTGCTGGCGCTCTGGATCTTCGCCACCACGCTGACCTTCGGCCCCGCCCTCGACCTGCTCGCCGCCCGGACCCTCCTCTACGACCTCGGCCGCCCCGGCGAGGCCGTCGTCGCCGAGCTGCAACGCGAACGCCGGCTCTCGGTGGTCCAGCTCGCCGGCGACACCACGCTGCCGGCCCTGAACGAGCAGCGGCTGCGCACCGACCGGGCCGTCGCCGAGCTGCGCCGCCGGGTGGCCGGGGACGCCCTGCGCGACGCCGCCGACGACCTGCTCGACAACCGGCTCGACCAGCTGGTCGCCGCGCTGGACGCGCTGCCCGCCGGCCGTGGCTTCATCGACGGCCGGAAGGTGGATCTCTCCGGCGCGGTCGGCCTCTACAGCGGGATGATCTCCTCGGCCTTCCAGGCGTTCTCCGCCATGGCCACCCTCCCGGACGACGAGCTCAACCGCGAGGCGCTGGCGCTCACCGCGCTCGGCCGGTCCCGGGAACTGCTCGGCCAGACCGACGCGCTGCTGGCCGGCGCGCTGACCGCCGGCCGGTTCGCCGAGGGCGAGCATGACCAGCTCGTCCGCACCATCGACAACCAGCGGTTCCTGACCGAGACGGCGGTGGCCGACCTGCCCGCGGCGGAACGGACCGCGTACCGGCAGTTGACCGAGGGGGAGGCCTTCGTCCGGCTGAGCGCCCTGCAGGACGCGCTGATCCGCGCCGACGGCCTGCCGCCCCGGCTCGACGTCCGCAGCTGGGAGACCAGCCAGGCCGCGGTCCAGCAGGGCCTGCGGGAGTTCGAGCTGAGCGGGGCCGACAAGCTGGCCGAACGCTCGGTGCCGATGGCGGTGGGGATCCTGGTCCGGCTCGCCGCCGCCGGGGTGCTCGGTCTGCTGGCCATCGTGGTCTGCGTCCTGGTGGCGCTCCGGGTCGGCCGGTCGCTGGCCGGCCGGCTGACCGGCGTCCGCACCGCCGCCCTGGAGATGGCCGAGCACCGGCTGCCCGACGTGGTCGCCCGGCTCCGCCGCGGCGAGGAGGTCGACGTCGCCCGGGAGGCGCCCGAGCTGGACCACGGCGGCGACGAGATCGGCCAGGTGGGTCACGCCTTCAACCAGGTACGCCGGACCGCCGTCCAGGCCGCGGTCGACGAGGTCACCCTGCGCCGGGGTCTCAACGACGTCTTCCTCAACATCGCCCGGCGCAGCCAGGGGCTGGTGCACCGGCAGTTGGCGCTGCTGGACCGGCTGGAGCGGCGCACCGAGGACCCGGACGAGCTGGCCGGCCTCTTCCAGGTCGACCACCTCGCCACCCGGCTCCGGCGGCACGCCGAGGACCTGGTCATCCTCGCCGGTGCGGTGCCCGGCCGGGGCTGGCGGAACCCGGTCGCCGCGGTCGACGTGATCCGCGGCGCCATCTCCGAGGTCGAGTCGTACGACCGGGTGGACATCGGCACGGTGCAGCCGGCCGGCGTGCTGGGCCGGGCCGTCGGCGACGTGATCCACCTGCTCGCCGAGCTCATCGAGAACGCCACCGTCTTCTCCCCGCCCGGCACCCGGGTCGACGTCTCCGGGCAGGCCGTGCCGAACGGGTACGCCCTCGAGATCACCGACCGGGGGCTGGGCATGTCACCGCGGGTCCTCGAGGACGCCAACCGCAAGCTGGCCCGGTCGCCGGAGTTCGACCCGGCCGACAGCGCCCGGCTCGGCCACTTCGTCGTGGGCCGGCTCGCCGCCCGGCACGGCGTACGGGTCCAGCTCCGCCCGGCCATCCCGGGTGGGACCACCGCGGTGGTGCTCATCCCGGCCGATCTGGTCACGGAGGAGCCGGCCGTGGGACCGACCGGCCCGGAGGCCGGGGCGACGACCGGGGACGACCGCCGGATGGCCAAGGTGACCCGGCTCAACACCCTGCCCCGGCCGAGGGCCACCCGGCCCGGCCGGGAACGGCCCGAGTCGCCCACCCCGGTGGTGCCCTTCGTCGCCGGCCGCGGCTCGTCGGTCGAGGCCGCCCCGGACGGCGACGGCCTGCCCCGCCGCGTCCGTCGCCGGGGATCGGCGGCACGTCCCCGGCCGGTGGTCGCCGACGCCCCGACTCACCGGCCGCCGGAGGAGGTCCGCCGGACGATGTCCGCGCTCCAGGCCGGCACCGCCCGTGGTCGCCTCGACGGCGCCCGGGCGATCGCGAACCCGACCGAGCCGACCGCCGACGCCGCTCCCGAGCCGGCGGCCGGGTTCGCCTCGCCGGCGCCGGCTCCGGAACCCCTGACCGCAACTGAGAGGGACGCCTAGTGGTGTACACGACGAGGCAGAACGTCGATCTCGACTGGTTGCTCGACGAGCTGGTGGGGCGGGTGCCCGCCGCCCGCCAGGCGGTGGTGCTGTCGGCGGACGGGCTCCTGCTCGGCGCCTCGGCCGAGCTGAGCCGCACCGACGCGGAGCATCTCTGCGCGCTGGCCTCCGGCTTCTCCAGCCTGGCCAAGGGGGCGACCCGGCACCTGGCGGGCGGCGCGGTCCGCCAGACCGTGGTGGAGATGGAGTCCGCGTACCTCTTCGTCACCGCCGCGGGGCAGGGCGCCTGCCTGGCGGTGGTCAGCGACGCCGACGCCGACATCGGCCTGGTGGCGTACGAGATGGCGATGCTGGTCATCCGGGTCGGCGAGAACCTCACCGCCCCGGCCCGCACGGCGTCGGGTGCCGCCGATGCGGGCTGAGTCGCCGGGGCCGCAGCACGAGTGGCTGGACGGCGCCGCCGGTCCGGTCGTCCGCCCGTACACCCTCACCGGCGGGCGGGTCCGGCCGGCGGTCGACGGCTTCGACCTGGTCGCGTTCGTGCTGGCCGCGCCGATGGCCGACACCGCCGGGCACCCCGGGTTGCAGCCGGAGCACCGACGGCTCGTCGAGCTGGCCCGCCGGCCGGTCGCGGTGGCCGACCTCGCCGCGGACCTGGACCTCGCCGTCGGCGTGGTCCGCGTGCTGCTCGGCGACCTCCTCGCCCGCGGGTTGGTCGCGGTGCACCAGCCGCCGACCGCCGCACACCTGCCCGACGACAACATCCTCAAGGCGGTGGTCAATGGACTCCGTGCGCTATGACCGGGAAGGATCCGGTCAGCGGATCCCGTTGGCCCTGAAGATCCTCATTGCGGGGGGCTTCGGGGCCGGCAAGACGACGCTGGTGAGCGCGTTGAGCGAGGTCCGGCCCCTGCAGACCGAGGAGGTCCTGACCGGGGCCGGGATCGGCACCGACGACCTCGCCGGCGTGGAGCAGAAGTCGACCACCACGGTGGCGATGGACTTCGGCCGGATCACCATCAACGAGGATCTGCAGGTGTACCTCTTCGGCACCCCGGGCCAGGACCGGTTCTGGTTCCTCTGGGACGAGCTGGCCTTCGGGGCCCTCGGCGCGGTGGTGCTCGCGGACACCCGCCGGCTGGCCGACTGCTTCCCCTCGATCGACTACTTCGAGCAGCGGGGCATCCCCTTCGTGGTGGGGGTGAACTGCTTCGACGGGGCCCGCCGGTTCAGCCTGGAGTCGGTGCGCGACGCGCTCGACCTCGACCCGGACGTGCCGCTGGTGCTCTGCGACGTCCGGGACCGGCAGTCCGGGAAGCTGGTGCTGATCTCGCTGGTCGAGCACGTCGCCCGGCAGCGCGGCGAGCCGGTGCCGGTGGCCTGACGCCGGCGGGCCGGCGCCCCGGCCGCCGAATTGGCCCCGAAACACGGCTGAACGGCCGGCTTGCCGGGAAGCCTCTGGTTGGATCGACGGAGGAAGCGGCGGAAGGTGGTCCGGTGACCGGCCAGGCAACGATCGTCCACATCGGTGGCTACACGGCGGAGAGCGGCGGGCGGGCCGCCGGGATCGTCGCGGCCCGCCGCGACCCGGCGTCGGGGGAGCTGACCCCGCTGGGCACCGCGGCGATCACCGCGTCGCCGTCGTTCCTGGTCCGGCACCCGGCGCTGCCCGTGCTCTACGCCGTGAACGAGCTGTCGGAGGGGCAGGTCAGCGCGTTCCGGGTGGCCGCGGACGGTGACCTGAGCCCGCTCGGTGTCCAGCCGACCGGGGGCGCCGAACCCTGCCATCTGGCGGTCGCCCCGAACGGGCGGCACCTCTTCGTGGCCAACTACGGCGGCGGCAGCGTGGCCGTCTTCCCGCTCGACTCCGACGGCGTGCCGGGGCAGCGCAGCGATCTGGTCCACCACGAGGGGCACGGGCCGGACCCGGAGCGGCAGGAGAAGGCGCACTGCCACATGGTCTCGCCCGACCCGGGCGTCGGGCCGCTGCTCGCCGTCGACCTGGGCACCGACTCGGTTTACCGGTACGACCTCGACGCCGCCTCCGGCCGGCTGGTGCCCCGGGCCCCGCGGCTGCGTACGCCGGCCGGGACCGGGCCCCGGCACCTGGCCCGGCATCCCGACGGGCGGCGCTGCTGGGTGGTGGGCGAGCTGGACGGGACGGTCACCGCGTACGACCTCACCGCCGACGGCGCGCTGCACCAGCGGGAGCGGGTGGACGCCAGCGGGCGCGCCGGGCACGTGCAGCCCTCCGAGATCGCCCTCGGGCCGGACGGCGGCTTCCTCTACGTCGGCAACCGCGGGGTCGGCACGGTCGCGGTCTTCTCGGTGGCCGACGGCTCGCCACGG
Source organism: Micromonospora inositola (assembly GCF_900090285.1). Taxonomy (NCBI): domain Bacteria; kingdom Bacillati; phylum Actinomycetota; class Actinomycetes; order Micromonosporales; family Micromonosporaceae; genus Micromonospora; species Micromonospora inositola. The sequence goes on from NZ_LT607754.1 coordinate 3,110,836, forward strand.
CTGGTGGCCGAGGTCGACACCGGCGGGGAGTGGCCGCGGCACTTCGCGCTGACCGCGGAGCACCTCTACGTCGCCGACGAGCGGGCGGACATGATCAGGATGTTCCGGGTGGACCCGGACACCGGGGTGCCGGCGGCGGTGGGGGAGCCGGTGCCGGTGGCGAGCCCGACCTGCGTCTGCCCGTAGTCGGACAGTCACCGGAGCGACTCACTTGGCTGTCCGCCGTGGACTTTGGCCACATTTGATAACTGACCGCTCACTCATGGTCACGGTTTTGCGATCCACTGTTTCTTCTGCGTAACTTTCAACCGAACGGTTGTGGCAGTAACCTCACGAGATACGCAAGATGGTCACCGTGTCTGGCCGCCATCGTATGCGTTCAAGTCTCCGTGGGGCAGGTGCCGCCGCGGCGGCAACTGTGCTCGTCGTCGTCGCCGGTTCCTGGTTCGGTTACCAGCAGCTGGCGGGGCCGTCCTGCTCCGGGCGGATCCAACTGTCCGTCGCCGCCGCCCCGGAGATCGCCCCCGCCGTCAAGGCGGCGGCCGACCAGTGGGTCGCGGACGGGGCGGCGGTCGGCGGGACCTGCATCGGCGTGAACGTCGCCTCCTCCGAGCCGGTCGACGTGGCCGCCGCCGTGGCGAGCAAGCACGGCGCTACGCTGGCCGGCGTCGGGCAGGCCAGCGGCACGGCGGTCACCCCCGACGTCTGGGTGCCGGACTCCTCCACCTGGCTGCTGCGGCTGAAGAGCGGCGGCGCCACCGCCTTCGCCCCGGCCAACGGCGCCTCGATCGCCCGCAGCCCCGTGGTGGTCGCCATGCCCGAGCCGGTGGCCACCCGGGTCGGCTGGCCGGACAAGAAGCTCGCCTGGACGGACCTGCTGAGGGCGGTCACCACCGGCAAGTCGCCGCTGAAAGCCGGCATCGTGGAGCCGACCCAGGACGCGGCCGGCCTCTCCGGGCTGCTCTCGCTGACCGCCGCCGCCAGCTCCACCGGCTCCGCGGGGTCGCCCGACGCGCGGGGGGCGATGATCGGCGCGCTGCGCGCGCTGGCCACCAACCGGTCGTCGATAAGGCAGGACCTCCTCGCGCGGTTCCCGCGTTCCTCGGACCCGACCGCGATCGCCAGCGGACTGGGCGCCGCCGCCCTCTCCGAAGAGGACGTCATCGCGTACAACCAGACCAAGCCGCCGATCCCGCTCGCGGCCCTCTACCTCGATCCGCCCCCGATGCCGCTGGACTACCCGTTCGCGGTGCTGCCCGGCATCGAGCCGGACAAGGCGTCGGCCGCGCAGGTGCTCTTCGAGGTGCTCACCACCCCCGGCTTCCGCGACCGGCTGGCCATGCAGTCGCTGCGCTCGCCGAACGGCAACTGGGGTGAGGGGTTCAAGGCACCCCAGGGCGCCCCGAGCCCGGCGGGCGGGGCCACCCTCCCGCCGACCGGCCAGGGCGCGGCCGGTGGGCTGGACCCGACCGCGATCAAGAGCGCCACCACGACCTGGGCGGTCGCCACCCAGTCCGGGCGCATGCTGGCCGTCATCGACGTCTCCGGCTCGATGAAGGATCCGGTGGCGACCGCCAACGGCGCCACCCGGGAGCAGGTCACCGTCGAGGCCGCCAGCCAGGGCCTGAGCCTCTTCGACGACTCCTGGTCGATCGGGCTGTGGACCTTCTCCACCAACCTGCGGGGCTCGCAGGACTGGCAGGAGCTCGTCGGGATAAGGCCGTTGTCGAGCAACCGGGGCGCACTGCAGCAGAGGCTGGCCGGGATCAAGCCGTCGGACGGCAATACCGGCCTCTACGACACCATGCTGGCCGCCTACAAGGAGGTCCAGAAGGAGTGGGAGCCGGGCAAGGTCAACTCCGTGGTGCTCTTCACCGACGGCAAGAACGACGACAAGAACGGCATCTCCCGAGCCGCACTGATCCAGAAGCTGAAGGAGATCAGGGACCCGGAGCAGCCGGTGCGGGTGATCATCATCGGTATCGGTACCGAAGTCAGCAAGGCGGAGCTCGACGCGATCACGAAGGAGGCCGATGGCGGCGCCTTCGTCGCCACGGACCCGACCAAGATCGGTGAGATCTTCCTGCAGGCGATCGCGCTGCGGCCGCCCGCGCCCCGCTGATCCGTCACTCAGCGAAGGGTTCCGCCGTATCGGGAGAACCGGTACGGCGGAACGCTTTCCCGGCCCGTGCGGGCCGGGGAAAAGTGACGGCAATACGACCGAAGCAATCGGCGCACCCATAGTTTCCGGGCAAGATGGCGGAGTGCTCCGGCGCGGTCCTCGACCGGGGACCGTCCGGCCGGAGCCGTCCTCAGCGAAGCGGGGAGGGCCGGTGACCTCGGCGACACTGTTGACCCCCGCCAAGACCCCGTCGCGGTCGAGGGGCGACCGCCCCGGACCGGCGACGCGTGCCGACGAGCGGGCCTACATCCGGCTCCTGGCGGTGCTGGACACTGCCGTTCTGGCGGTGGCCATCCTCGTCGGGTACGTCGCCCGCTTCGGCGACGAGGAGCCCAGCGGTTCGAACATCCCGTACGTCGTGGTCGCCCCCGGCCTGCTGCTGGCCTGGCTGATCTCGCTGCGGGTGCTGCGCTGCTACGACGACCGGGTGCTCGGCTACGGGGCCGACGAGTACCGGCGGGTCAGCTCGGCCAGCCTGCGCCTGGCCGGCGGCATCGCCATCGCCGGCTACATCGCCGACGTCGGGGTCTCCCGCGGCTTCCTGGCGATCTCCTTCGCGGTCGGCACGGTCGGGCTCGAGGTGGCCCGGTTCGCCGCCCGCAAGCGGCTGCACCGCGCCCGGGACCGGGGCGTGGGCTGGTCCCGCAAGGTGCTGGTGGTCGGCGACACCGTGCACGTGCTGGAGCTGGTGCAAACCCTGCGCCGGGAGCCGTACGCCGGCTACCAGGTGGTCGGGGCGTGCATCCCCGACGCGCTGCTCGCGCCCGTGCCGCAGCGGCTGGGCGACGTGCCGGTGGTCGGCTCGTTCCGGGGCATCCCCGAGGCGGCCACCGCCATCGGGGCGGACACCGTGGCGGTCACCGCCTCCGGCGAGCTGACCGCGACCCGGCTGCGCCGGCTCGGCTGGCAGCTCGAGGGGACCGGGGTGGACCTCGTCGTCGCCCCGGCGCTGACCGACGTCGCCGGTCCCCGCATCCACACCCGGCCGGTCGCCGGCCTGCCGCTGATCCACGTCGAGGCGCCGGAGTTCCGGGGCGCCCGCAAGCTGGTCAAGGGCCTGGTCGACCGGTCCCTCTCGTTCGTGGCGCTGGCTCTGCTGCTGCCGCTGCTGGTCGTGATCGCGCTCGCCATCAAGCTGGACAGCCGGGGCCCGGTGCTGTTCCGCCAGACCCGGGTCGGTCAGGGCGGCGAGGAGTTCGGCGTCCTCAAGTTCCGCACCATGGTGGTCAACGCCGACGCCCTGCTCGCCCAACTGGTCGCGCGCAACGAGACCGACGGCCTGATGTTCAAGATGCGCGACGACCCCCGGGTCACCCGGATCGGCCAGCTGCTGCGCAAGTGGTCCCTGGACGAGCTGCCGCAGCTGGTGAACGTGCTGTTCGGCCAGATGAGCCTGGTCGGCCCGCGCCCGCCGCTCTCCTCCGAGGTGGCCCGGTACGACGGCGACGTGGCCCGGCGACTGCTGGTGAAGCCCGGCATGACCGGCCTCTGGCAGGTCAGCGGGCGATCCGACCTGAGCTGGGAGGACGGCATCCGGCTCGACCTCTACTACGTGGAGAACTGGTCGCTCGCCGCCGACCTGACCATCCTCTGGAAGACGTTCGGCGCGGTGGTCAACAGCCGGGGCGCGTACTGAGCCGCCGGCCCCGGCGAGTCGCCGCCGGGGCCGGCGGCCCGGTCAGGGCTGCGGCCCGAGCCAGTCGAGGCAGACCACCACGGCGTCGTCGACCAGGTCGCCGGCGACGAAGGCTCGCAGATCGCCGAGCAACGACCGGACCGCGTCCAGCGGCTCCATCGGCCCGGTACGCCGCAGGAAGCGGTCCAGCGCCGTCTCGCCGTACCGGACCTGCTGCCCGGTCGCGTCGACCACTCCGTCGCTGACCACGAAGAGCCGGTCCCCGCGTCGCAGCTGGAACTGCTGCTCCCGGTAGTCCGTGCCCTCGAACATGCCCAGCGGGAACTGCTTCTCCAGGACCTGCTCGCTCACCTCGCCGTCGCGCAACAGCACCAGGCGCGGCGACCCGGCGTCGACCGCGGTCAGCAGTCCGGACGCCAGGTCCAGCGACAGCAGCAGCGCGGAGAGGTGCTGGGCGCCCCGGTGCAGGGCGTAGATCGCCTGGTCGGCCAGGGCGGCCTGGTCGGCCAGGCCCAGCTGGGCCCGGCGGGCGTTGCGCAGCGCGTGGGTGGCCAGCGAGGTGAGCATCGAGGCGGCCACACCCTCACCCGACCCGTTGATCGTGGAGAGCCAGAGCCGGCGGCCGTCGTCGGACCAGTCGAAGCCGTCCCCCCGCACCGCGTACGCCGGCTCCAGCTGGCCGGCCAGGCTGAACGACGGGCGCATCCGGCTGCGGCCGGGCAGCAGCTCCCACTGCATCTCAGCGGCCAGCGTCAGCCGACGGTCGCGGCGGGCGGTGACGTAGACATCGGTGCTGGCCGTCACGGCGGCCAGCTCGTGGCCGAGCGCGGTGGCGATCGCGTCGAGCTCACCGACGACGGTCGGGTCGTCCGGGACCTGTGACACCCGCAGCACCCCACGCCGCTCGCCGCGCATGCCGACCGGGAACCAGCCCGTCCCGTCGGCGACGATCGGCTCCTGGTGGTCGAAGCACCGCCAGGCGGGGTGGCCGGGCTTGGTGATCGGGTCACCGCCGGTGAACGGCAGGAGCACCGCCAGCCGGTAGTCGACCTGGAACAATTCGACCCCGGTGACCTGGTACAACCGCTCCAGCTCGGCGGCGAGCCGGTCGAGCAGGAGGTCGGCCGGGGCCTCGATGAGGGTCCGGCGGGCCAGATCCTTCCGTCCGCTCATCTTTGCTCCTTTGCACAGGTCGACGCCCTGGTGGGGCGAGTAGTCTCGGGCCCACCATGGCCGAAGAACACGGTCCCTACGGACCAGATGCGAGTATGGCCGCCGCCCTGGACGAGGCGGCGGGCACCCTGCTGGCCGTCTGGGAGGCGGCCCGGGAACGGACCACGAGCCGGCTCTCCAGCGCCCAGCTGCGTGCGGTCATGGTCGTCGAACAGCACGACGGGATCAACCTTCGCCGGCTCGCCACGCTGACGGACATGCTGCTCTCCTCGGCCAGCCGGCTCTGCGACCGGCTGGTCGCGGCCGGGATGCTGGAGCGGGAGCCGGGCCGCTTCGACCGGCGGGAGATCTCCCTGCACCTGACCCCGGAGGCGGTCCGGCTCCTCGCCGAGTTGCGGTCCGACCGCCGGCAGCGGCTGGACCTGGTCCTCACCGGAATGACTCCGGAGGGGCGGGAGGCGCTGCTGCGCGGCATGCGCGAGTTTGATGAGAGCGCCCGCCGCCGGGAGGCCACGGCGGCCTCGGAGGCCGGCTGGCCGGTGGCGCAGGGCTCCCCGCGCGGGGAGTCGGCGGCGGAGTGGGCGGACGACCCGGCCGGTGAGCCGCCGGTGGCCCGTACGGCCTGATCCGCAGACCCGACGCCCGGACGGCGGGCGCCGCCCCGGTCGGCCGGCTCCCGACTTGACCTTGGCGTGCCGAGCAGCAGGGTCGGCAGGTGATCGCGCATCGCGGAACGGGCCTCACCCGCTGCGGGCCAGCCAGCCGACCGGCCGGTCCACGATCCGGCGCACCACCGACGCGGCTCCGCCGACGGCCGCGGACCGCGCGCCGAGGGCCGCCGGCCGGACGGTCACCGGCGACCAGGCCGCGGTGAGCACGCGGCGGGAGAGCTCTGCGACCACCGGCGGCCGGAGCCAGGGGGCGAGCGGGGCGTACCCGCCACCGAGTACCACGGTGTCCAGATCCAGCAGGTTCACCACACCGGCGACGGCCACCCCGAGCGCGGTACCGGCGTCCGCCAGCGCCGCGAGGGTGGCCGGGTCGCCGGCCCGGGCGAGGTCCGCCAGCCGGGTCGCGGCGGTGTCCGCGGGCAGGTCCGCGCCGGCCAGCCCGGCCGCGGCCAGGACGACCTCCTGACCGGCGTACCGCTCCAGGCAGCCGCGGCCGCCGCAGCGGCAGGGCCGCCCCTCGGGATGCACCGGGATGTGACCGATCTCGCCGCTCCAGCCGCGCGCGCCCCGGTACAGCCGCCCGTCGAGGACGATCCCGGCGCCGATCCCGATCTCGCCGGAGATGTGCAGGAAGCTGGCGGACCCGCTCGGCCCGGCGTGCAGCTCGCCGAGCGCGGCCAGGTTGGCCTCGTTCTCCACCACCAGCCGCGGCACCCCGTCGACCGGCTCGGTCAGCCGGTGGCCGGCGAGCAGCGCGGGCACGTCCACGTCCCGCCAGCCCAGGTTGGGGGCGAGTCGGACCAGGCCACCGGCGCCGACCAGGCCCGGCACGGCGAGGGCCGCGCCGGCCAGGGTCAGCCCCTGGCCCGCCGCCGCGGCGCGGGCGTCGGCGGCCAGCGCGGCGAGCCGGGCCAGCGCGTCGGTGGGAGAGACCGGGCGCAGGTCGGCGCGGCGCACGACGTGGTGCCGGACCGTGCCGGCCAGGTCCACCACGCAGGCGGCGAGGTAGTCGACGTTGACCTCCAGGCCGAGCCCGGCCGGGCCGTCGCCGGCCAGCACCAGGCCGCGGGCGGGCCGGCCGGCGCCGGTACGCGGGGCGGGTTCGGCCTCGGCCACCAGCCGGCCGCCGATCAGGTCGTCGACCACCGCGGAGATGGTGGCCCGGGTGAGGCCGGTGCCGGCGGCGACCTCGGCCCGGGAGGGCGGCCGGTCGGCGGTGGCGATCCGCCGGAGCACGACCGCGAGGTTGAGCTCGCGGAGGCTGCCCTGCCGGACGGCGCCGGCGGTGCTGGGACTGGTCACCTCTTGACAGTGCCACAGGGCGGTCATTTAATTCAACCGTTGAACAAATTGCTGGCGACACCACCGGAGGTCTGCCATGGCACCCCGTCCCACCCCCGCCGACAAGTTCTCCTTCGGTCTCTGGACGGTGGGCTGGCAGGCCCGCGACCCGTTCGGCGACGCCACCCGGCCCGAGCTGGACCCGGTCGAGGCGGTCCAACGGCTCGCCGAGCTCGGGGCGTACGGGATCACCTTCCACGACGACGACCTGGTCCCCTTCGGCGCGGACGCGGCCACCCGCGACGCCCGGCTGACCCGGTTCCGCAAGGCCCTCGACGAGACCGGCCTGGTGGTCCCGATGGTCACCACCAACCTCTTCACCCACCCGGTCTTCAAGGACGGCGGCTTCACCAGCAACGACCGTGACGTCCGCCGCTACGCGCTGCGCAAGGTGCTGCGCAACGTCGACCTCGCCGCCGAGCTGGGCGCCCGCACGTTCGTGATGTGGGGCGGCCGGGAGGGCGCCGAGTACGACCTGGCCAAGGACGTCCGCTCGGCGCTGGACCGCTACCGCGAGGCGGTCGACCTGCTCTGCCAGTACGTCGTCGACAACGGCTACCAGCTGCGCTTCGCCCTCGAGCCCAAGCCGAACGAGCCGCGCGGCGACATCCTCCTCCCCACCGTGGGGCACGCGCTGGCGTTCATCTCCACCCTGGCCCGCCCCGAACTCGTCGGGCTCAACCCGGAGGTCGGCCACGAGCAGATGGCCGGGCTGAACTTCGCGCACGGCATCGCCCAGGCGCTCTGGCAGGGCAAGCTCTTCCACATCGACCTCAACGGCCAGCGCGGCATCAAGTACGACCAGGACCTGGTCTTCGGCCACGGCGATCTGCTCAACGCGTTCGCCCTGGTGGATCTGCTGGAGCACGGCGGCCCCGACGGCGGTCCGGCGTACGACGGGCCGCGGCACTTCGACTACAAGCCCTCCCGCACGGAGGACATGACCGGGGTGTGGGCATCGGCGGAGGCGAACATGCGGACGTACCTGCTGCTCAAGGAGCGGGCCGCGGCGTTCCGGGCCGACCCCGAGGTGGCCGAGGCCCTCGCGGCCAGCAAGGTCGGCGACCTGGCCACGCCCACGCTGAACCCGGGGGAGAGCTACGCCGACCTGCTCGCCGACCGAGCCGCGTTCGAGGAGTTCGACCCGGATGCGGCCGGGGCGAAGGGCTTCGGCTTCGTCCGGCTCAACCAGCTCGCCGTCGAGCACCTGCTCGGCGCGCGCTGAGGCCGGTCGCCATGCCGCTCGTCGCCGGGGTCGACTCGTCCACCCAGTCCTGCAAGGTCGTCGTCCGGGACGCGGAGACCGGCGCGCTGGTCCGGCAGGGCCGCGCGCCGCACCCCGACGGCACCGAGGTCGACCCGCAGGCCTGGTGGAACGCCCTGCTCGCGGCCGTCGACGCGGCCGGCGGGCTGGCCGACGTCGCCGCCGTCTCGGTCGCCGGCCAGCAGCACGGCATGGTCTGCCTGGACGAGGCGGGCCGGGTGGTCCGCCCGGCCCTGCTGTGGAACGACACCCGGTCCGCCGGGGCAGCCCGGGACCTGATCGAGGAGGCCGACGCCGACGGGACCGGCGGCCGGTTCTGGGCCGAGGCGACGGGCAGCGTACCGGTGGCCAGCTTCACCGCCACGAAGCTGCGCTGGCTGGCCCGGCACGAGCCGGCGAACGCGGACCGGGTGGCGGCGGTCTGCCTGCCGCACGACTGGCTCACCTGGCGGCTGGCCGGCGCCCCCGGCCTGGCCGCGCTGCGCACCGACCGGGGCGACGCCAGCGGCACCGGCTACTGGTCGCCGGCCACCGGGGAGTACCGCCTCGACCTGCTGGAGCGGGCCTTCGGCCGCCGGCTGCGGGTGCCGGCCGTCCTCGGCCCGGCCGAACCGGCGGGCGTCGTCGACCCGGCGGCGCTCGGCGGCCGGCCCAGCCACGCCGGAACGGTGCTGCTCGGCCCCGGGACCGGGGACAACGCCGCCGCCGCGCTCGGCGTGGGGGCCGGCCCCGGCGACGTGGTGGTCTCCGTCGGCACCTCCGGCACGGTCTTCGCGGTGGCCGACGCGCCGGCCGCCGACCCGACCGGGATCGTCGCCGGCTTCGCCGACGCCACCGGCCGGTTCCTGCCGCTGGTCTGCACGCTCAACGCGGCCCGGGTGCTGGACGCCGCCGCCGAGCTGCTCCGGGTCGGTCTGGACGAACTGGCCGAGCTGGCGCTGGCCGCCCCGCCGGGCGTGGACGGGCTGGTCATGGTGCCGTACCTGGAGGGGGAGCGGACCCCGAACCGGCCGCTGGCCACCGGTGCCGTGCACGGGCTGACCCTGACCAACGCCACCGCCGCCCACCTGGCCCGGGCCGCGGTCGAGGGGATGCTCTGCGCGCTCGCCGACGGGCTCGACGCGCTGACCGCCCAGGGCGCGCGCGCCGACCGCGTCGTCCTGATCGGCGGCGGCGCCCGGTCGGCCGCGGTCCGCCGGGTCGCGCCGCAGGTCTTCGGCTGCCCGGTGGTCGTGCCGCCGCCCGGGGAGTACGTCGCCGACGGCGCCGCCCGCCAGGCCGCCTGGCTCGCCCTGGGCGGCGCCGCGCCACCCCGCTGGCCGCTCGCCGACACCCGGGAGTACGCCGCCGACCCGGTCCCCGCCATCCGCGCCCGCTACGCCGAGGCCCGGGACCGGACGGTAGACCGCCCGAGCGGGTAGCGGGGGGCGGTCACCGGGCCGTGATCCGCTCCTGGTTTGCTGCCGGACATGACCGGCACCAGGATCTCCCGACGCGGGAGCGCGGCACACCGCCTCTACAGCGTGGTCGTCTTCGTGGTCCTCGCGTCGCTGGACAACGTGGCGATCGGCCTGGTGCCGCCGCTGTACGGGCCGATCTCCGGTGCGCTGGGCGTACCGCAACGCCTGCTCGGCCTGGTCACCGCGGTGAGCTTCCTGGTCAGCGCCGTGGCCGCGGTCGCCTGGGCGTACGTCGGCGACCGGACCAACCGCAAGCCGCTGCTCATGGTCGGCACGCTGATCTGGGCGGCCGGCACCGGCGGCAGTGCGCTCGCGCAGGACTACCCGACGTTCCTGGCCGCGCAGCTCGTCGCCGCGGTCGGGCTCGGGGCGGTCGGCTCGGTCGGCTTCTCCGTGGTGACCGACCTGATCTCGCCCCGCCGCCGGGGGCTGGTGATGAGCTTCTGGGGCCTGTCCCAGGGCGTCGGCACCCTGGCCGGCACGCTGACCGGCGGCATCCTCGGCGCCACCGACTGGCGACGGCCGTTCCTGGTCCTCACCGTGGTCGGGCTGGCCGCCACGGCCGCCTACCTGTTCACGTACGACATCCGGCGCGGGCAGAGCGAGCCCGAGCTGGCCGGAGCGATCGACGCCGGCGCCGACTACGACTACCGGATCACCCGCTCGGACCTGCCCCGGATCCTGGCCCGGCGGACCAACCGCTGGCTCATCCTCCAGGGGCTCACCGCGCAGGCCGCGTTCGGCTCGCTGGTCTGGCTCCCGGTGCTCTTCGCCCAGCGGGCCGAGGCGCAGGGCTACTCGGCGGCCACCGCGGTCGTGGTGGGCAGCGTCTTCGCCACCCTGTTCCAACTCGGCGGGGTGCTCTCCATCGTGGGTGGCCTGGTCGGCGACGCGCTGCAACGGCGTACGGCGAGCGGGCGGGCCCTGGTCGCGGCGGTGGGCATCCTCGCGGCCGTGCCGTTCTACCTGGTCCTGTTCTTCGTGCCGATCCGGATCGACGTGCCGGACGGCGGGGGCTCCGGCGCGGTGGTCGCCGCCGTGCTGGCCAGCGTGGTCACCGAGCCCACCGTCGGGCTGAGCCTGCTCACCGCCGTGGTCGCGCTCGCGTTGACCTCGGCGAACTCGCCGAACTGGTTCGCGCTGATCGCCGACGTCAACCCGCCCGAGCACCGGGGCACCGTCTACAGCCTCGGCAACCTGGTCAACGGGGTCGGCCGGGCGGCCGGCAACGGGCTGGTCGGGGTGGCCTTCGCCGGGCTGCGCGCGGCCTTCCCACCGCCGCTGAACTACGCCGTCGGGCTGGCCGCCTTCCAGCTCTTCTTCCTTCCCACCGGCGTCATGTACTGGCTCGCCGCCCGCACCTCACCCGGCGACATCGACTCCGTGCACGACCTCCTGCACGCCCGCGCCGACCGCCTCTGACCGGGTGCCGGTGGGCCGGCGCGGCCTGGTCCCCGCCCGGGGGCGGGGACCAGCGAAACGGGCCGCTCAGGCGCGGACCCAGACCGTCACGTCGGTCGGGACCCGGCCGTCGTCGTCGAGCGGGGCGCTGCTGCCCAGCACCTCGCCGGCCGGGGCCGGGACGGCGGCCGTGCCGAAGTTGGTCAGCACGGTCAGACCGCCGTTGTGGAAGGCGAGCACCTCGTCGCCGGTGGAGAGCCACTCCAGCGGCCCCCGGGCGAGCCCGTGCTCGCGACGCAGCCGCAGCGCGGTCCGGTACAGCTCGTACGTCGACCCGGGCACCCCGCGCTGCCGGTCCAGGGCGTACTCCGCCCAGCTCGGGGGCTGCGGCAACCAACTGGCGTCGGTCGGCCCGAAGCCGTACGACGGGGCGTCGGCCTCCCACGGGATCGGTACCCGGCAGCCGTCCCGGCCGCGTTCGGTGTGCCCGCTGCGCTTCCAGGTCGGGTCCTGCCGGGCCTCGTCGGGCAGCGTGGTGTGCTCCGGCAGCCCCAGCTCCTCGCCCTGGTACAGGTAGGCGGAGCCGGGCAGGGCGAGCATCAGCAGGGTGGCCGCCCGGGCCCGGCGCAGACCGAGCGCGGCGTCCGGCTGCGGGTCGCCGATGCCGATGCCGTTGGGCCGGGGCGTGCCCACCGGCAGCCCGAGGCGGGAGGCGTGCCGCACCACGTCGTGGTTGGAGAGCACCCACGTCGTGGGGGCGCCGACCGAGTCGGTGGCCTCCAGCGAGCGGGTGATCACCGCGTACTGGGCGGGGGCGGTCCAGGCGGCGAGCAGGTACTCGAAGTTGAACGCCTGGTGCATCTCGTCGGGGCGGACGTACCGGGCCAGCCGCTCGGCCGGCTCCACCCAGGCCTCGGCCACCAGGATCCGCTCGCCGTCGTACGAGTCCAGCAGCCGCCGCCAGTCCCGGTAGATGTCGTGCACGCCGTCCTGGTCCCACATCGGCGGGCGCGGCTTGTCCGCCTCCTTGCCGGAGAGGATCTCCTGCGGCTCCTGCCAGTTCGCCAGGTCGGCCTGCTTGATCAGCCCGTGCGCCACGTCCACCCGGAAGCCGTCGACGCCCCGGTCCAGCCAGAACCGCAGCACGTCCAGGAACTCGGTGCGGACCTCCGGGCTGTCCCAGTTGAGGTCTGGCTGGCCGGTGTCGAAGAGGTGCAGGTACCACTGCCCGTCCGGCACTCGGGTCCACGCCGGCCCGCCGAAGACGCTCTGCCAGTCGTTCGGCGGCTCGGCGCCGTCGGCTCCCTGGCCGTCGCGGAAGACGTACCGCTGCCGCTCCGGGCTGCCCGGCCCGGCGGCCAGCGCGGCCTGGAACCAGCGATGCGCGGACGAGGTGTGGTTCGGCACCAGGTCGACGATGACGCGCAGCCCGCGCGCCTTCGCCTCGGCGATCATCTTGTCCGCGTCGGTGAGGGTGCCGAAGAGCGGGTCGACGTCCCGGTAGTCGGCCACGTCGTACCCGGCGTCGGCCTGCGGGGACGGGTAGAACGGCGACAGCCAGACCGCGTCGACGCCCAACTCGGCGAGGTGATCGAGGCGGGCGGTGATGCCGGGGAGGTCGCCGATGCCGTCGCCGTCGGAGTCGGCGAAGGAGCGCGGGTAGATCTGGTAGATGACGGCCTCGGTCCACCAGCCGGTGACCGGGCCGCCGGCCGTTTCCTGCTGCGTCACGTCGGTGTTCAGAGCCTTCTCCCCTGTGTGTCGAACCGTGCCGTCCGATGGTCGGACGGTTGCTGCCCGGCCGTCCGCGGGACGGCCGAATTCTTCAGTTTGCCCGTGGCGGGGCGGTCGACTCCCGCACAACCAGCCGAGTGGGCAGGATCACCGGCGGTACCGACGGGTGGCCGGGGGCGTCGCCGCCGCGCGGCGCCGGAAGGCGCCCGGCGTACGGCTCGACGGTGCTGGCGCCCAACGGGTCGAGCAGGATCCGCGCGGCGAGCAGGCCCTGCTCCGCGGCCGGCTGCGCGATGGTGCTCAGCCCGAGCACCTTGGCCAGGTCGTGGTCGTCGATGCCGATCACGCTGACGTCCTGCGGCACCCGGAGCCCGGCGTCCCGCAGCGCGGTCATCGCGCCCATCGCCATCTCGTCGCAGGCCGCGAAGATGGCGGTGGGCGGTTCGCCCCGGGCCAGCAGCTCGGCGGTGGCCCGGTTGCCGCCGTCGATGGTGAACTGCGACTCCACGTCCAGGCTGGGGTCGGGGCGGATCCCGGCCGCCCGGAGTGCCGCCTGGTAGCCCCGCCGCCGGTCCAGGTGGGTGGTGAACGCCAGCTCGTCGTCCGGGTCGCCGGAGATGTGCGCGATCCGGGTGTGGCCGAGGTCGAGCAGGTGCCGGGTGGCGGTCCGGGCGGCGGCCACGTCGTCGATGCGTACGCAGGGCCAGCCGGGCATCACCGTGCCGGAGCTGATGGTGACGCCGGGCAGGTCCAGCGCGGTCAGCGCGGTCACCTCCGGCGGTCGCAGCGGGGTGGCGACCAGGATGACCGCGTCCACCCGCTTGTGCAGGCTGGCCGTGCGGAGCACCCGCTGACGAATCTGCTCCCGGCCACCGAGGTTGTAGAGCAGCAGGTCGTAGCCGGACTGGTGGAGGTACTCCTCGACCGCTTCGACGACCGTGCCGAAGAACCACCGGGTGATCCGGGGGACCACCACGGCCACCGTGCCGGTCTTCCCGCCGGCCAGTCGGGACGCGCTCGGGGAGACCGCGTACTGGAGCTGCTCGGCGGCGGCGAGGACCCGGCGCCGGGTCGCGGCCGAGACGGTCGGGAGGCCCCGCAGCGCCCGCGAGACGGTGGCCGTGGAGACCCCGGCCAGGCGGGCGACATCGTCAATCTTGGTCATCGTTCCCCCGCTCCATCCGCGCCCGCCGCCGCCGGGGGACCGGCGGCGGCGGACCGACGGGTCAGCCCTTGACGCTGCCGGAGAGCAGGCCGCGCACGAAGTAGCGCTGGAGGGACAGGAACACGATCAGCGGTACGACGATCGATACGAACGCGCCGGCCGTGAGCCGCTGCCACTCGTTGCCCCGGGTGCCGGCCATCTCGGCCAGCCGGACGGTGAGCGGGGCGGTCTCGTTGCCGCCCCCGGCGAAGATCAGCGCGACCAGCAGGTCGTTCCAGACCCAGAGGAACTGGAAGATGCCGAAGGCCGCCAGGGCCGGGGTGATCAGCGGCAGAACGATGGTGCGGAAGATCTTGGGGTGGGTGGCCCCGTCGACCCGGGCCGCCTCCATCAGGTCCCTGGGCAGCTGCGAGATGAAGTTGTGCAGCAGGAAGACGGCGAACGGGAGCGCGAAGCAGGTGTGCGCGAACCACACCTGGGCGAACTTCTGCTCGTCGACCAGATCCCAGGCGGGGAGCACGGTGACGCCGGCGATGGTGACGCCGGTGGAGAAGAACTTCAGCAGCGGCACCAGGGCCATCTGCAGCGGGACGATCTGCAACGCGAAGATCGCGATGTAGAGCAGGTCCCGGCCCTTGAAGTTGATCCAGGCCAGCGCGTACGCGGCCAGCGACGCGAAGGCGAGCGGGAAGAGCACCGACGGGATGGTGATCGCCAGCGAGTTGATGAAGTAGCTGGCCAGCTGCCCCGACGAGGAGGAGCTGCTGAAGAGCACCTCCTGGTAGTTCTCCAGCGTGAACTGCGGGTTGGTGAAGAAGGTCCACCAGCCGGTCGTCTTGATCTCGTTCTCCGGTCGGAACGACGAGATGAAGAGACCGAAGGTGGGGACGGTCCAGAGCAGCGCGATGACGATCGAGACGAGGGTGGCCGTCCGGGTGTTAAGCCGCTTGCGGACCCGGGTGGCGCGGGTGGGCGTCCCGGTGGCCTGGGTACCGACTCCGACGGTGGGCGTGGCGGTGGTCATCTCAGCCCTCCCGTTGCTGACGCAGGTTGCGGATCTGGTAGATCACGATCGGGATCACCAGGACGAAGAGGAAGACCGCCAGCGCGGAGCCCTGCCCGGGCTGGCCGTACCGGAACGCCTGGTCGTACATCGCGTTGGCAATGACACCTGTGTCGTAGTTGCCGTTGGTGGCGGTCCGGACGATGTCGAAGACCTTGAGCGTGGCGATCGAGAGCGTCACCACCACCACGATCAGCGCCGGTCGGATGCTCGGCATGGTGATCTGCCAGAACATCTGCCACGGGCTGACCCCGTCGAGCCGGGCCGCCTCGACGATGTCCGCCGGGATGGCCTTGATGGCGGCGGAGAGCACCACCATGGCGAAGCCGGCCTGGATCCAGACCATGATCACGATGAGCAGGATGGTGTTCAGCGGCGATTCGAGCAGCCACTGCTTCGGCTCGCCGCCGAGGCCGACCACGATCTGGTTGAGCAGGCCGATCTGTTCCTGGCCGTCGCCGCGGTAGGCGTAGACGAACTTCCAGATGATGCTGGCGCCGACGAACGAGATGGCCATCGGCAGGAAGATCAGCGACTTGGCGACGGCCTCCAAGCGGGCCTTGTCCACCAGCACGGCGTAGAGCAGACCGAACGAGGTGGCCACCAGCGGGACCAGGATGACCCAGACCAGGGTGTTCACCAGCACCCGGATGATCGAGTCCTCGGAGAACATCCAGCTGTAGTTGTGCAGGCCCACCCAGTTGCTGCTGTCGGCGTCCATGAAGGAGAGCAGCGTGGTGCGGATCGCCGGCACCACCAGCCCGACCGTGAGCAGCAGCAGCGTCGGCAGCAGGAAGAAGAGCGCGAAGAGCCCCTCCCGCTGCTTGCGTCGGCGGGGCAACGGGGCGCCGCTCGCCGAGGCGGCGATCAGCTGCGCCTCGCGACGACGGGCGAACCAGGCCGGCACCACGTCGAGGAGCAGGAGCAGGCCGCCCACCACCGCGACGAAAGCGATCAGCCCGTACATCAGCATGAGGAACTTGGGCTGTTCCTCCGCGAAGTCGAACTCCATCGACCCTCCTTCAAGGGTTCGGTCGGCAGCGGTGGCCCGGCCCACGGGGTGCGGACCGGGCCACCGCCTCAGATCACTTCCAGCTGGCCTCGATGCCGTTGAGCACCGTCGTGGTGTCCTTGCCGTTGATCCAGTCGACCATGCCCTTCCAGAAGGTGCCCGCGCCGACCGCGGCCGGCATCAGGTCCGAGCCGTCGAAGCGGAAGACGGTCTTCGGGTCCTGCAGGATCTGGACGGAGAGCTTGTCCACCGGGTTCGGCACGTTGTTGATGTCGAGCTTGTTGTTCGCCGACAGCCAGTCGCCGATCTTGGCGCGGCTGTTGACGTACTCGCCGGAGGCCAGGTAGGTCTGCACCGCCTGGACCTCGGGACGGTCGGCGAACGCCGAGACGAACTCGCCGGCACCCAGCACCGGCTTGCCCTTGGCCGGGTCGACGGCCGGGAAGTAGAACGCGAAGACGTCGCCGTCCTCGGCCACCTTGGTGCCCTGCGGCCACTGGTTGGCGTAGAAGGACGCCTGGCGGTGCATGGCGCACTTGCCGGTGGTGATCGGCGTGCCGGCCTCCTGGAAGGAGGTGGTGGCGATGCTCTTCACGCCGCCGAAGCCGCCGTTGACGTACTTCTCGTTCTTGAGGATGGTGCCGGCCTTGTTGACCGCGTCGGCGACCTTCGGGTCGTTGAACGGGATGCCGTGGGTGGTCCACTGGTCGTAGACCTCGGGACCCTGCGTCCGCAGCATCAGGTCCTCGATCCAGTCGGTGGCCGGCCAGCCGGTGGCGTCACCGGACTCGATGCCCGCGCACCACGGCTTGGTGCCGCTCGCCGCGATCTTGTCGCTCAGCGCGATGAGCTCGTCCCAGGTGGTCGGGACGGTCCAGCCCTTGTCCTTGAAGGTCTTCGGCGAGTACCACACGTAGGACTTCACGTTGGAGCCGAGCGGAACGCCGTAGAGCTTGCCGTCCACGGTGCTGTACTTCAGCCAGTCGGGGGTGAAGTTCTGCTCGGCCAGCGCCTTGGTGTCAGCGCCGACCGTCTTGATCTTGCCCGCGTCGACGAACCGCTTGAGCAGACCCGGCTGCGGGATGAAGGCCAGGTCGGGGGCGTTGCCGCCGTCGACCCGGACGCCCAGCTGGGCCTCGAACTCGCCGCTGCCCTCGTGGTCGATCTTGATGCCGGTGCAGTCCTCGAACTGCTTCCAGGACTGCTCCAGGCGGTCGGCCTCGATGTCCCGGATCGACGAGTAGATCGTGACCTTCTTGCCGTCGTGGCCCTGGTACTTCTCGTATGCGGCGCACTCCGGGGAGCTCGCCTTGCCGCTCTTCTTGTCGTTGCCGGTGCCGCAGGCGGTGGCGCCGAGCGCCAGCCCCAGTACGCCGGCGATCGCGAGAGCCTGGCGTGATCTGGCAAACGCCATGCCGATCTCCTTCCTTGCCGGCGCGTGGGGGAATCGAACCCGCGCCGGTCCGATGGTCGTCCCCACATGTAAGCGCTTGCATGATCCCGAGTCCACCCCCTGCCGGACACGGCCCGGTAACAATCCAGAAACCCGCTCACCGGCCATGGGTGCGCTCCCATGCGCCGCGCTCCCCGCGGCTACGCACCCCCTTCCCGTCGATGGAACTTTCTGTCACGCTGAACGCGCGGAATCGAAGGATCTCAACATAGGAGGTGCTGGATGCGCAGACGGTGGTTCAGCCTCGCCGCGGCCAGCCTGCTGGTGGCGATGACCCTGGTACCCGCGGCCCCGGCGATGGCCGCGCCGACCTTCAAGGTGCCCTTCCCGTGCGGCCAGTCGTGGTCCGGGCAGACCCGCTCCGACCACAGCCCGGCCTACGCGATCGACTTCAACCGCACGGACGACCTGGGCGACCCGGTGGTGGCCAGCGCCCCGGGCACGGTCGACCGGGTGACCGACCTCGGCGGCACCAGCTACGGCAAGTACCTCCGGATCGACCACGGCGGCGGATACACCACCTACTACGCCCACCTCAACGGCTTCAACGTCTCCGTCGGCCAGACCGTCGGCTATGGCAAGGTGATCGGCTGGGTGGGCAGCACCGGCGGCTCCACCGGCCCGCACCTGCACTACGAGCAGCGGGTCAACGGCAACGACATCCAGGCCCGGTTCAACGGCGCGCTCGCGCTCTACTGGGGGACCAGGACCTACACCAGCGACAACAACTGCTCCTCGGGCACCGGATCCGGCACGGTGAACACCGCCGGCGCGGGCCTGACCGTCCGCTCCGGGCCGGGCACCGGCTACAGCGCGGTCGGCTCGGTCGCCGACGGCGCCACGGTGACGATCTACTGCCAGACCTCCGGCACCACGGTCACCGGCACGTACGGCACCAGTTCGATCTGGGACCGGATCGGCACCGGCCGCTTCATCGCCGACGCGTATGTGTACACCGGCCACGACGGCTACATACCGAACGTCCCCCGCTGCTGACCGCGGGCGCCGCCGGGCCCGGGCCGACCGCGGCCCCGTCCGGCTCATCGGTCGAGTCGCCAGTGACCGGGCGGAACGCACGACGCCGGGGTCGTCGTGCCCGGACGCTCCTGTCTGGGAGGACGGAGCTCCGGACCCGACGACCCCGGCGGGTCAGGGGTGATGCGGAACCGGCGTCTAACTGAAGATGCTGACGCCACCCGGGCCGACCAGAAGACCGACCACGATGAGGACGATGCCCCACAGGATCTGCCGGCGGAACAGCGCAAGGATGCCGGCGACCACGAGTACGACTGCGATAATCCAGAGAATCAGCTCCATGGCGGCTGAATACCCGGCCGTTCGATGTCGGAAACCTGGTCATCCGACCAGATGATCTCCCAGGTGGAAGATGCTGTACGCCTGTTTGATCA
Source organism: Micromonospora inositola (assembly GCF_900090285.1). Taxonomy (NCBI): domain Bacteria; kingdom Bacillati; phylum Actinomycetota; class Actinomycetes; order Micromonosporales; family Micromonosporaceae; genus Micromonospora; species Micromonospora inositola. Next base: position 3,129,800 of record NZ_LT607754.1, read on the forward strand.
CGGGGTGGGCGACGTTGCGGACCCGTACCCCGCCCGGGGTGGTGCCCCGCTCGGTGCCGGCGTGCGCGTGCCCGTGCAGGGCCAGCGCGGTCTGCGCCGAGTCGATCGCCTGACCCAGCTGGTACGACCCGAGGAACGGGTAGATCTCCAACGGTTCACCCGCGAGGGTGTCCGGCACCGGGGAGTAGTGGGTGAGCGCGACCAGCAGGTCGCACTCCAGTGCGTCCAGCGCCTCGGCGAGCGCGTCCGCGCTCTCGTTGGTGGTCCGGACGAACGCCTTCATCTCCGGCTCGCCGAAGTCGCTGGCGCACCGGCCGGCGAAGCCCCCACCGAAGCCCTTCACCCCGGCGACGCCGAGCCGCCCGCCGGCGCATTCCAGCACCGTTCCGGTCCCCTCCAGCACGGTGATGCCGGCGTCCTCCAGCACCTTGACCACCTGCGGCACCTGGTCGCACTGGTGGTCGTGGTTGCCGAGCACGGTGATCACCGGCACGCCCAGTCCGCCGAACTCCTGCGCCACGCAGCGCGCCTCGGACTCGGTGCCGTGCCGCGTCAGGTCCCCGGCGAGCAGCAGCACGTCGGCGCAGTCGGGGAGTTCCTCCAGGGCCGGCCGGAACCGGCCGACCACGTCCTCGTCCAGGTGCACGTCGCCGACGGCGGCGATCCGGATCACGGCCCAACCTCCCTCACGGCAGCTCCTCGACCTGGGTGGGCGCCTGCGCCCGGATCACCCCGATGTCGCTGGTGATCGGGACGTCGGGGAACCGCTCGGCCACCCGGCGCAGGATCTCCTCGCGCCGGTGCGGGCTCTCCACCTCGCCGTAGAGGACCAGGCCCCGCTCGCGGCGGACCACGGTGATCCCCTGCTCGGCGACGGCCGGATCCTCGGCCAGCAGCCGGTGGATCTCCGCCTCGACGTACTCGTCGGGCGGCGCGCCGTGCTCCTCGGTCACGGTGTCTCCCTTCCTCCGGGTGTACCACTGGGCAGTACGTCCAGCCGGTCGAGCAGCACCAGGAACGCCTCCGCGTACGGCGAGTGCTGCGTGTCCTTCCGTACCCGTTCCCAGTCGATCTGTTCCCGCAGTGAACGGGCGAGCGGCAGGGCCCGGGCGAAGTCGCAGTAGTGCTGCGAGAAGCTGAGCAGCTTGTGCACCATGAGCTGGCTGGCGGAGAGCACCGGCATGTGGATCGCGTCGACCGGCCGCACGATCGTGTCGGCGAACGTCTCCTCGGTCACCGGGGTCTCGATCGGCCGGTGGATCAGGTCCACCATCCGCCCCTCGTCGTAGACCTTGACCAGCCAGTCCTCGGGCGGGCGCTCGGCGGTGAAGCCGGCCGCGACCAGGGCCTCCAGGGCCAGGTCCACGTCCTGCTCGCGGAGCAGGAAGTCGACGTCGTGGTCGCTGGAGTGGCCGCCGTGGGCGTACACGGCGAAGCTGCCCCCGAGGGCGAACGGGATCTCGGACTGCTTGAGCACGGCGGCGACCTTCTTCAGCGTGTGGACCAGGGTCTCGTCCCCGCGCTCGGCCATCTGGGTCTCCCGTCGTCGTCATGGCGGTGGGAATGAAGTTGCGTACCCGGCAATCCGATCGGCCACACCTGGCCGTGACACGGTTGGCGTCGACGGGCACGGGAAGGGACAAATCGCCGGGGCGGCGAGCGCGGGTCGGATAGTCTCGGGAAGGTGGCCAGATCACTGCGGGCGCGGCGCGGCGGGGCCCGACTGCACACCGTCGCACTGATCGGCATCGATGGATCGGGCAAGACCACCCAGGCCCACCGGCTCGCCGAGGCGCTCAGCGCGGCCGGTCACCCGGCCACCTACCATCGCAACGCCGGCGGCCGGCGGTGGCTCGGCCGGCTCGCCCACCGGCTCGGGCGCCCGGACGCCCAGCGGCTCGTCGGGCGGAACGGAATGCTCGCGGTCGAGTCCGCCCTCCGCTGGCTCGCCATCGCCCTCGCCCTGCTGAGCTGCCTGGTCACCGGCCGGACCGCGGTGATGGACCGCTATTCCGCCTGCCAGTACGCCAGCATCCGGGCGCACGGCGGGCAGCGGTGGGAACGGCTGACCCGGGCCGGCTACCGGCTCTTCCCGGCCCCGCGCGTGACCTTCCTGCTGACCGTGGACCCGGCCGAGGCGTACCGGCGGATCGAGCGGCGCGGCACCGACCACGAGAACATGCGCTGGCTGACCGCCGCCGCCACCGCGTACCGGACGTTGCCCGAGTACCCGAGCTTCGTGGTGGTCGACGCGGGCGGTTCCCCGGACGAGGTCTCCCGCCAGATCCGGGCCCACCTCACCGAGTGGCTGCCGGCGAATCCGTCGCCCGGCACCGGCCCGGCACCGCCCGCCGGCCCGGCGGCGGTGCGGAGCCGGCCGGCCCGGTGACGGCTCAGGCCCGGCCGTAGACCGGGATGCTGGCGCCGCTGGTCGACGCCGACTCGTCGGAGGCCAGGAAGCGGATCACCGCGGCGATCTCCGCGGGGGAGACCCAGCGCCGGTGGTCGGCGTCCGGCTGGGCGGCGCGGTTCGCCGGTGTGTCGATCACGCTGGGCAGCACCGTGTTGCACCGGACCCCGCGCGGCCGGTACTCCACCGCCACCGCGTTGGCGAAGGCGAGCACGGCGGCCTTGGCGGTGGCGTAGCCCGCGGCGCCGGGGAACGGCGCCACCGCCGCCCGGGCCGAGACGCAGACCACCGCGCCGCCGCCGGCCGCGACGAGGTGCGGCAGCGCCGCCTGGGTGACCAGGTACGTCGGGCGCAGGTTGATCCGGAGCATCCGGTCGAACTCCTCGACCGGGGTCTCGTGCACCAGTCCGCCGCTGGCGTACCCGCCGACGAGATTGACCACCGCGCGCAGCGGCGCGGCCGGGTCGGCCGTGGCCAACTCGACGGCCCGGGCGGCCCCGGCGGGTTCGAGCAGGTCCGCGGTGAGCCGGACCGGCCCGGACCCCGCCGGGTCCGTCGCCGCGCCCTCCCGCCCCGGTACGACCACCCGCCAGCCGGCCCGAAGGAAGGCGGCGGTGACCGCCCCGCCCAGCCCGCCCGTGCCTCCGGTGACCAGCACACTGCGCTCCGCCATGGCCACACGCTAGTTGCCGGCCACGCCGCGCCGAGGCCCGGGGCGGGTGCCGACCCGCCCGCGCGCGCCGGCCGGTGGGCCGCCGCGTCGTGACCTCGGCAGGCCGCCGCGTCGTGACCTGGGCCGGGTCGCCGTGGCGGCCCGCCGACCGGCGGGCCGGGCTGGCCGTCCGGCCGGGCGGACGTGGACGACGGCCGATCGGTGCGTCGGCCGGCACGGCGGAGTCGGCCGGACCGGATGAGGCGGCGGGGCTGGGGGAATGGCACCCTTGCCGCGCGGCCCGTACGCGGAAGGCGGTACTTTTCCGGATACGCGCGGTGATGGTTGACGGTCACGCCTCATGAAAGTAAGTTTCATCCGTGGCGAAGAGTCCGAAGATTTCTGCGAGTCACGAGCCAGGTGGACTGATCGTCCACATCAGTGGCCTGCTCCCGTCGCTGTCCCCGGCCGAACAGCGGGTCGCCCGGCTGGTCGTCGCCGATCCGGCGGCCGCCGCCCGGCGCACCATCACCGACCTCGCCACGACCGCCGAGACCTCCGAGGCGACCGTCATCCGGTTCTGCCGGTCGGTGGGCATGGACGGCTACCCGCAGCTGCGGATCCGGCTCGCCGCCGAGGCGGCTCGCCGGATCGAGCCGCCGGACGCCCGGGTGGTCGGCGGCGACATCCCGCCCGGCGCCGACCTCGCGCAGATCATCGCGACGATCGCGTTCAACGACGCGCGGGCCGTCGAGGAGACCGCCGAGCAGCTCGATCCGGCCGTCTGCGAGCAGGTCGTCGAGGCGATCGGCGGAGCCGGCCGGATCGACGTGTACGGTGCCGGCGCCAGCGGCTTCGTCGCCTCCGACTTCCAGCAGAAGCTGCACCGCATCGGCCGGACCGCCTTCTACTTCCCGGACGTGCACACCGCGCTCACCTCGGCCGCCCTGCTCGGCCGGGGCGACGTCGCGGTCGGCATCTCGCACACCGGCACCACCTCCGACGTGATCGAGGTGCTGGAGCAGGCGCGGGCGCGGGGCGCCAGCACGGTGGCCCTGACCAACTTCCCCCGGTCGCCGATCACCGAGGTGGCCGACTTCGTGCTCACCACCGCCGCCCGGGAGACCACCTACCGATCGGGCGCGATGGCCAGCCGGCTGGCCCAGCTCACCGTGGTCGACTGCCTCTTCGTCGGGGTGGCCGCGCGCAACCGGGCCAAGGCGAAGAAGGCCCTGGAGGTGACCGCCGAGGCGGTCCAGTCGCACCGGGTGGGCTCGACGCGGAGGCGCGGATGACGGCCGGGCGGGTGGAGCGCGACGAGTTGTCCGCGGTCCGGCCGGTGGTGCGCGTCGGCGCGCCGACCGAGCGACGCAACCCGCACAGCGTCGATCTCGACCTGATGTCGACGCGGGACGTGCTCACCGTCATCAACGACGCGGACCGGCGGGTCCCGGCCGCGGTGGCCGGCGTCCTCGACGAGATCGCGGAGACCGTCGACCTGGCGGTCTCGGCGCTGCGGGGCGGGCACCGGGTGCACTACTTCGGCGCCGGCACCTCGGGACGGCTGGGCGTCCTGGACGCGGCCGAGCTGGCCCCCACCTTCAACTCGCCGCGGCACTGGTTCTGCTCCCACCTGGCCGGCGGCCCCGAGGCGATGTGGCGCGCCGTCGAGGACGCCGAGGACGACGACCGGGCCGGCGCGGCCGAGGCCGCCGAGTGCGTACGCCCCGGCGACCTGGTGGTCGGACTGGCCGCCAGCGGGCGCACCCCGTACGTCCTCGGGGCGCTTGCCACGTCCCGGGCCCAGGGGGCCGCGACCGTGCTGCTCTGCGCCAATCCGGAGGCCGAGGCTGCCTCGTCGGTGGACGTGTTCATCGGCGTGGACACCGGACCGGAGGTCGTCACCGGGTCGACCCGGATGAAGGCGGGCACCGCGCAGAAGTTGGTGCTCAACACGTTCTCCACCGCCGTGATGGTGCGACTCGGTCGGGTCTACTCCAACCTGATGATCGACATGGTGGCCACCAACGCGAAGCTGCGCGGCCGGATGATCTCGATCCTGATGGAGGCCACCGGCTGCGCCGAGGAGGTCTGTCGGCGGGCGCTGCACGAGGCCGACGGCGACCTGAAGACCGCCCTCGTCTCCCTCGTCTCCGGCGCCGAGGTCTCCGCCGCCCGGGCCGCCCTGGCCCGCTCCGCCGACCACGTGCGCGACGCGCTGGACCTGCTCGCCTCCTGACCGCAGGCGCCCGCCCGTCACCTGACGCACCGCCCCCGCCCCGCTGCGACGCGCGTCACGCCGCGCGCGGGACGTCTTTCGCGCTGCGGATTGTTCACTGAGGGGTGGGGTAATCCTCACCCGTGGTTGAACCGACCGGTCCACCCACGCGTATCTGGCAGTGACCAGGATCGCACTGAGGCGGTGACGCGGGTCGCTGTGTTCATGGAATTCGCAATGGTGCGATTCCGTGGACGCACGACGATTCCGCTGATCCGTCGCTTTGTTCCCGAAGCGGCGGGCGAGCCGGCCGCCCGGGGTCCTGACAGCAAACATGGACCGGGCTCTCAGCTACTACTCAGGCATTCGTGACACTTTCGACTCACGACATGGAATCCCCGACACGTCTCATCTGTTGTGTAGGTGTCAGCACCGGGTGGGCACAGCGGAAGTTGCGGGGGAGGGCTGATGGACGTGGGGATGGCAAGGAACCGGGCAACCGGCGCGAGCGAGGGGACCGTGGGCACCGTGGACAAGAAAATCGGCATGCGAACCGACGAGGTTGCCGAGGAGCGCGACCTGGTCGGCGTCTACCTGCACGAGATCTCCCGTACGCCGCTGCTGGACGCCGCCAGGGAGGTCGACCTCTCGAAGGCGATCGAGGCCGGCCTCTACGCCGAGCACCTGCTCGGGGAGGACCGCGTACCGGCCGGCGTCGACCGGGAGGACCTGGAGCGGCTGGTCGTCGAGGGTGAGCGGGCGAAGGACCTCTTCATCCGCGCGAACCTGCGACTGGTCGTGTCGATCGCCCGACGCTACGTGCGGTCCGGGATGCCCATGCTGGACCTGATCCAGGAGGGCAACACCGGTCTGGTCCGGGCGGTCGAGAAGTTCGACTACGAGCGGGGCTACAAGTTCTCCACCTACGCCACCTGGTGGATCCGCCAGGCGATCAGCCGGGCGATCGCCCAGCAGGAGCGCACGGTGCGGCTGCCCGTGCACCTGGTGGAGGACGTCAACCGGATGCGCAACGTGGCCCGTCAGCTCACCCGTGAGCTGGGCGGCGACCCGGAGCCGGAGCAGATCGCGGCGGCCCTCGGGGTCACCGTCGAGCGGGTCAACGAGCTGGTCCGCTGGTCGCAGGACACCGTCTCGCTGGACACCCCGGTGGGCGACGACGGGGACACCAGCCTCGGCGACCTGGTCGCCGACAGCGACGCCCCGTCGCCGGAGGACATCGTCCTCACCGGGCTGGAGCGGCAGCGGATCGAGGGTCTGCTCAACCACCTCGACGACCGCTCGGCCGGCATCATGCGGGCCCGCTACGGCCTGGAGGACGGCCGGGAGCACTCGCTGACCGAGGTGGCGTCGCGCTTCTCGCTCTCCCGGGAGCGGATCCGCCAGCTGGAGATCCAGGCCCTCGGCCGGCTCCGCGAGCTGGCCCGGGCCGAGGGGCTGCAGGCGGCCTGAGCGGGTAGCAATTGACAACGCGAACGGCCGGCGTCCGACAGGGGGACGCCGGCCGTTCGCGTTGTCAGGGTCAGCGCACCCGGCCGTAGCCGGCGATGGACATCATGTCCATGCCCCGCTTGCTGACGTTGCGGCCCGCGCTGGGCGCGTCGATCACCTGACCACCGCCCACGTAGAACGCGACGTGCCCCAGGCCGGAGTAGAAGACCAGGTCACCCGGTTGCAATGAGCCGCGGCTGACGCGCGACGTGGCGTCCCACTGCATCGCCGCGTTGTGCGGCAGCGACTTGCCGGCCGCCCGCCAGGCAGCCAACGTCAGGCCCGAGCAGTCGTACCCGTCGGGGCCGTCGGCACCCCAGACGTACGGCTTGCCGATCGCGCCGTACGCGTACCGGACCGCCACCCCGGCCGAGCCGGAGATTGCCGGGGCGCTGCCGGCGGAGCTGGCCCTGGCCGGTGCCTCGGTGGCCCGGCCGTACGCCTGTCGGCGCAGCTCGTAGAGGCGGCTCAGGTCGGCCTGGATCTTCTTCTTGCCGGCGGCGAGCTGCCTCGCCTGGGCGGCCTCGCGGGCCAGCGTGGCGTCCAGCCGGGTCTTCTCGTCGATCAGCTTGCGCTGGTTGGCGGTGAAGCCGGCGATGGTCGCCTGACGCTGCCGGGTCAACTGGCCGAGGGTGCCCAGCCGGTCGGTCAGGGTGCTGGGACCGCCCTCCTCCAGCATGGCCTCGACGGTCCGCAGTCCACCGGTCTTGTACGCGGTGACAGCGATCTGGCCGACGTCCGCGCGGCTCCGCTCGGTCTGCGCCTGCATCGGGCCGATCTTGGCCTGCAACGTGGCCGCGGTGGCCTTGTTGGCCTTGATCTCCTCGTTGAGCTTGTTGTAGGACTCGACGATTCGCTCCAGCTCAGTCGAGGACTTCTCGATCTGCTTCGTCAGCTCGGCGGGGGTGGGCTCGGCCCGAGCCACCGACGCCGGGGCGATGAGCGCGGCCGATAGGCCGGCGACCGCCAGCGAGCGCAGCAGGATCCGTAAGGACGACAAGAGCGGAAGGCTCCTCTCCCACGGTCGCCGGGCCAGCTTTCCACCCGGGCGACACCGGCCCGGGGCCATCCGGGTGGATGGCGGTCGACCGGTCCGGCCCGGACAACCTAACCCGGGACGGGAGTCACCCGCAGTTGAAGCAGGGGCGAATGTTGGCAAAGTGGCAGGAAGTGCCGGTGGGGCGGATTACGCTGCGTGATCACTTCACCGGCTGGCGGTCGCCGTCCCGTCCGGGTCCGCGCGCTCCGGGCGGTTCGGGTGATTCGTCGTTCTCGGCGGATGTCGTCAGACTGGGTTCCGCAAAATCCTGACAAAGACCGAAATAGATTTTGTTTGTCGGCATGTGTTGGCCGCCGCGGCCGCCGAAAACACCGGGTCCGGGTGGCGCGGCCGCAACACAATGAAGCGCGGAGCCGGGAATCCCGCCGGACGGCATCGGCGCAGATCACCGGCGGCGCAGACAGCCCGGCGCGCCAGCCCTGGGAGGACGCCGTGCAGACCGATGGCTCCGCCACCCAACCGCCCCGCTCGCCCCAACCGCCACGCTCGCCGAAGGTGACCGGCGCGAGCCCGACCCTGCTCTACGCGCGACCCGGCATCGTCGTCACCGGCGAGCGCTTCACCGTCGGCCGGAACAGCTGGCCGGTCACCGAACTGACCCAGCTCCGGACCAGCCGCGGCCCACACGACCGGCTCGCCGTCCGCGCCGTCATCGTCACCGCGGCCATGATCGGCGGCGTCGGGGTGCTGCTCGGCTTCACCGGCGGGCTGCAGCGGCTCACCGCCGGGGCGTACCTCACGTTGGGGACGGTCGGCCTGCTGCCCCTGGCTCTGGTGCTGCTCGGCGACCGCTGGCGGCCGCCCGCGTACGAGCTGTGGGGCCGGCACCGCGGCACCGAGGTGCTCCTCTTCAGCAGCGACGACGAGCGGCAGTTCGGCCAGGTGACCCGGGCGCTGCAGCGGGCCCGCGAGGGCGCCCGCCACGGCGGGTGGGGGGAGCCGCTTGCCGCCGCCGACCCGTGGCGGCCGAACCGCTGACGCCCCGCCGAACCGCTGACCGCCGGGCCGGCCGCCGACCGCGGGCCCGGCGGTCAGCCGGCGACCGGCTCCGGCGTCCGGGGTCGCTCGGCGGTCAGCCAGCGGCTGACCCGGCGCTCCGCGTAGAACGACACGAACGGCACCGTGCCGGCGAGCATCACCAGCAGCATCCGCTTCAGCGGCCAGTCGACCCGGCGGGACAGGTCGAACGTGGCGGCCAGGTAGAGCATGTAAAGCCAGCCGTGCGCGGTGCCGACCACCGCCACCACGGTCGGGTTGTCGAAGCCGTACTTCAGCGGCATGCCGACCAGGACCAGCACCACCAGCGCCACGCCCACGATCCAGGCGATCACGCGGTACCGGGTAAGGGCTCCGCCCACCGTCGTCCGTCCTTCCGAACCGGCCTCAGCCGGGATAGTCACCGGGCTTCGCGCCCGGGTTGGCGTTCAACCATGACAGGTAGCGGTTGTACTCGGCGAGGTCGCCGTCCGGGGCCCCGTCGGCGGGCACCGGCACCCGGCTGACCCGCACCGGCCGGCGTACCCCCGGGGTGGCCGCGGCCGGCTCGGAGCCGGCGGTCGCCGGGGGCGCCGGGGTCGGCCGGTCGGTACGCGTGCCGCGCAGCGTGTGCCGCACCTCACGCCACCAGACGAAGACCACGAAGCCGGCGAAGACCGGCCACTCGATCGCGTACCCGAAGCTGAGCGTGTTGCCGGAGGCGGCCCGGGTGACCTGCCACCAACCGAGGCCGAGAAAGCCCACGACCAGCACGACCATGGCCACGTGGCGGGCGATCCACGCCGGTGTCCAGAGCCGCTTCATGCCCTCGAGCGTACCGGGGCCACCCGCCATCTCCGACGCGGTGTCGTAGTCCGCAGGGTTTGGTGGCACCCGGGGTGGGCATCCGTCTAGACGCCAGCCCGAACGAGACGAAGGGGCGACGATGACCGAATCAGTACGCCGGACCGGTGACGCCAGCCCGGAGCAGCGGATGCCGGAGTGGGACGGCGACCACGTGCGGGACGCCGCGACGGCGGACGTCGACGGCGAGCTGCTCGGGGTGGACCCCTCCGAGCTGGGCGACGAGGACCTGATCCGGGAGATGCAGAGCCTGCACCGGACCCGGCTGGACACCCTGCGGCACGCGGCCGACTCCGCGCTCGCCAACCACCTGCGCCGCACGGCGGAGCTGGAGACCGAGTACCTCGCCCGGCACCCGGGCCGCGAGGTCGACCCGAGCCGGCTGCGGGAGGTCTGATGGCGGAGCACGCCGAACGGGGCATGTCGGCGCCGCCCGAGGTGGTCTTCAACACGGCCATCGACCCGGACCGCGCCGCGGCCTGGCTGCCCGAGCCGCTCCGGCAGGACGGCGACCGGCGGCCGGAGGTGGTCAGCGTCGACCAGATGCGGGTTCGGTGGGGCAGCGACTCCGCGCCCGGCTGGTGGGCCGAGATCCAGGTGGACGCGGTCGACGCCGGCGGCGCCCGGGTCCGGCTCGACCTGGCCGGCGGGGATACCGACGGGCTGGCCGACGAGACCCTGACCAACCTCGCGCGCGAGGTGGCCGACAACCTGACCGCTGGCTGAGCCGGCCCAGTGACGAACCGAGGAGACCGGGTGACCACCAGTGGCCTGAAACAGAAGGTGGCGCGGCTGCGCCAGGCGTACGCGCCGCACGAGCACCGGCCGCTGGGCGGGTACCTGGTGGCGATGGGCACCTACGCCACCGTCACCACGGCCCTGGCCGGCGTGGTCCGGGCGACCGGGCGCCCGGTGCCGGAGCGCCCGGCCCCCGCCGACGTGGTCCTGCTCTCGATCGCCACCCACAAGCTCAGCCGGCTGCTCTCCAAGGAGGCGGTCACCAGCCCACTGCGGGCTCCGTTCACCCGCTACGACCACCCGATCGGCAGCGGTGAGGTGATGGAGCAGGTCCGTGACCAGGGCAGCTCCACCCGGCACGCCATCGGCGAGCTGCTGAGCTGCCCGTTCTGCCTGGCGGTGTGGGTGGCCAGCGGGCTCACCGGCGGGCTGGTGTTGGCCCCCCGGCTGACCCGACTGGTCGCGACCGCGCTGACGGCCGTGTGCGCCTCGGACTTCCTCCAGATGGGCTACGCGGTGGCCCAGCAGGCTGCCGAGGGCGGTCACCACGACGAGAACTTGACCCGGGTACGACGAAGGGGCCGGCGTCGTCGCCGGCCCCTTTCGCTCGTCGGATCAGGTGGGGGTCGTCCCGTGGTCCTCGCCGGCCCAACCGCGCGACGCCTCCGGCTCGCGCTCCTCCTCGTCCTCGCCGGTGATGATCTCGTCATCCACCGCGGTCTCCTGGTGCTCCCGGGAGAAGTCGGGATTCGCGTCCGGATCCGGTCCCTTCGGCGGCTGGCCGAGCGCCTCGATGTGCTCGTGCCCCGCGTCGCGGTCGGTCATCGCACAGTCCTCTCCGTCGTCCGGGTCCTCGGCCTGGCACGGTCCGCCGCCGTACCGGTCCGTCGCTGGCCGGTCCTCACGCCACGGTGCCGCCGAGCAGGTCGGCCGCCTCGTCCACCGCGTACTCGCCCTGGGGCAGGGCGGCGATCCGGGAGAGCAGCTCCGCCGGGAGTTCCGCGGCGACCGCGCGGCGGTAGATGTCCGCCTGAGTGATCCGCTCCTGGCCGTGGTAGATGTCGTCGAGCAGTTCGTCCACCTGCCGGGTGTCCGGCCGGTCCGGCACGGGTGCGTCGTCGGTCACGCCGATCAGCTACCCGGGCCCGAATCGGTCAAACGTTCCGGGTCGCGGCCCAAGGGGCGCGGTGACGGCCGACACGGCCCGGCCCGGAACACCGGGGCCGGTCCGGTCGTTGTGCAGAGCGTCGGTGTGTCCAGTGTCCCCGGGCCTCACCTAAATTGCCTTCGCGGAATACCGTTCGGCTGGAGCCGCGTCGCGCCACTCGCCGAGAGGCGACCTGCACACCGACACCCAGCGCCGCCCCGGCCTCCCGGCCGGGGCGGCGCTGTCACACCCACCCCCACCGCGCCTGGGTCAGGCGGGGGTGGGGAGGGTTGCGCGGCGGGTGCGGACGGCGGCGGCCAGGTCCGTCAGGACCTCGGCGGTGGTGTCCCAGCCGAGGCAGGCGTCGGTGACGGACTTGCCGTACTCCAACTCGCGGGTGGGGTCGAGGTCCTGGCGGCCGGGCTGGAGGAAGCTTTCCAGCATGATGCCGACGATGCCGCGCTGGCCGGCGGCGAGCTGGGCGGCCACGTCCGCCGCCACCTTCGGCTGGTTGCGGTGGTCCTTGCCGCTGTTGGCGTGGCTGGCGTCGACCACCACCCGCTCCGGCAGCCCGGCCGCGCGGAGCAGGTCCAGTGCCCCGGCCACCGACTCGGCGTCGTAGTTCGGGCGGCCGCCCCCGCCGCGCAGCACCAGGTGGCCGTCGGCGTTGCCCCGGGTGTGCATGATCGCCGGGGTGCCTCCGACGTCGATGCCGGGGAAGACGTGCGGCACGCCGGCCGCCCGGATCGCGTCCACCGCGGTCGAGATGCTGCCGTCGGGACGGTTCTTCATGCCGATCGGCATGGACAGGCCGGAGGCGAGCTGCCGGTGCACCTGGCTCTCGACCGTCCGGGCGCCGATCGCGCCCCAGGCGACGGTGTCGGCGATGTACTGCGGGGTGATCGGGTCGAGGAACTCGCAGCCCACCGGCAGGCCGAGGCGCAGCACGTCGAGCAGGAGCGCGCGGGCGGTCCGCAGGCCGGTGTTGACGTCGCCGGAGCCGTCCAGCCCGGGGTCGTTGATCAGTCCCTTCCAGCCCACCGTCGAGCGCGGCTTCTCGAAGTAGACCCGCATCACCACCAGCAGGTCGTCGGCGAGCCGGTCGGCCACCTCGCGCAGCCGGACCGCGTACTCCAGGGCGGCGGCCGGGTCGTGCACCGAGCACGGGCCGACCACGACCAGCAGGCGGTCGTCGGCGCGGTCCAGCACCCGGCCGACGGCGCGCCGGCCGGCCAGCACGGCCTCGGCGAGCGTCGCGTCCAGCGGCAGGTGATGGTGGAGCAGGGCCGGGGTGGCCAGCGGCACGACACGGTCGATCCGCTGGTCGACGACCCGATGGGCGTCCGGGGTGGTCACGGTGGGGTTCCTTCCGCCGACCGTGCCCCGGGGCCGGCGCCCGAGGTCGAGCCGGCTGCTCGTACGCAAAAGGGCAGGGAAGCGATCCCTGCCCGGCCGGCTCGAAGAGGAGTGACGTCAGATCATGGTGAAGTCACCGGCTCCTCCAGCCGGCTGCCTAAACCATCGATACGACCGCGTCACGTCCGCCAGCCTACCCGACGGGACGGGGAAGGCTCACTCCGTTCCGCAGAGCGGTATGCGGGGTAAGTGGGTCGGCATGAGCCACGAGCAGAACGACCAGGCCCGGGTCGAGTCCCGGGCCCACCTGCTGCCCGACGAGGCGGCGGTGGGCAGCGACGACCCGGAGGCCCAGGCCGACGCCATCCTCACCGAATCGGACATCCGGGAGGACCGGAACGTCGCCCAGGACACGACCCTGGAGCACCGTACGTCGGATCAGACGGTGACCCCGAGCGAGCCGCCGGACTGAGCCGACGCGCCGCGGGCCCGGCGGGAACCCCGGTAGGTCCGGTCGCGCAGCCGGGCGATCGGACCTCGGCGGCGAAGGTGCGGCCGGCGGGATGCAGCAGCCGGGCGTGCCGCCAGCGGGCCAGGGCGGCGGCAGCGCGTGCGGCGGCGGACGGCGCGAGGGTGGGCATGCCCCGCGAGCACCCCGGCGCGGACCGTCGATGCGCCCCGCTCGTCACCTTTCCGCCCGCGAGATCGGATAGCGTCGTGCCATGCCCGACAGCGGTTACCCCTGGCCCATCGAGACGACCCGACTGGACAACGGCCTGCGCGTCGTGGTGAGCGAGGACCGCACCGCGCCGGCGGTCGCCGTGAACCTCTGGTACGACGTGGGTTCGCGGCACGAGCCGGAGGGGCAGACGGGCTTCGCCCACCTCTTCGAGCACCTGATGTTCGAGGGCTCGGCGAACGTGGCGAAGACCGAGCACATGAAGTTCATCCAGGGCGCCGGTGGCTCGCTCAACGCCACCACCAACCCGGACCGGACCAACTACTTCGAGACGGTCCCGGCCGAGCACCTGGAGCTGGCGCTCTGGCTGGAGGCCGACCGGATGGGCGGCCTGGTGCCGGCGCTGACCCAGGAGACGCTGGACAACCAGCGCGAGGTGGTCAAGAACGAGCGGCGCCAGCGCTACGAGAACGTCCCGTACGGCGACGCGTGGCTGCGGCTGCTTCCGCTGCTCTACCCGCCCGGCCACCCGTACCACCACGCCACGATCGGCTCGATGGCCGACCTGAACGCCGCCGCCCTGGCCACCTTCCAGGCCTTCCACACCACGTACTACGCGCCGAACAACGCGGTGCTCACCGTGGTGGGGGACGCCGAGGCCGCCGAGGTCTTCGCGCTGGCCGACAAGTACTTCGGCGCGATCCCGGTGCGCGAGGACATCCCGGCCGCGCCGGACGGCCGTACCGTGCCGGCGACCGGGCGCCCGGCGACGGAGACGGTCACCGCCGACGTCCCCGCGCCGCGCGTCTACGTCGCGCACCGCACCCACCCGTTCGGCACCCCCGGGTACGACGTGACCACCGTGCTCGCCACCGTGCTGGGCAGCGGCCGGGGCAGCCGGCTCTACCAGCGCCTCGCCGACGGCGAGCGGATCGCCCAGCCGGACCTGGTCGGCGCGTACGGGGTGGACCTGGCGCACGGGCCCGCCCCGCTGATCGCCACCGCCACCGCCCGCCCCGGGGTGACGGCCGAGCGGCTCGCCGCCGGGCTGGCCGAGGTGGTCGACGAGCTGGCCACCGTGCCGGTGACCGCGGCCGAGCTGGATCGGGCCAAGTCGCTGCTGAGCACCATGTGGTGGCGGCAGATGTCCACCGTGGACGGCCGCGCCGACACCCTCGGCCGGTACGCCACCCAGTTCGGTGACCCGGCGCGGGCCGGCGAGCGGCTGCCGGCCTGGCTCGCGGTCACCGCCGAGCAGATCGCCGAACAGGCCGCCGAGCTGCTCGACGCCGCCAACCGGGTGACCCTGACCTACCTGCCCGAGGAGACCTCATGACGCTGATCGCCGAACGTCCCGGTCCGGGCGCCGCCCGTCCGTACCGGTTCCCCCAGGTGGTCCGCCGGACCGTCGCCGGCGGGCAGATCGTCGCCGCGCACCTGCCCGGGCAGAATCTCGCCGTCGCGCTGCTGCTGCTCGACGCGGGCGCCGGGCGGGAGTCGGTCGGTAAGGACGGCGTCGGCGGGGTGCTCGCCAAGGCCCTGGAGGAGGGGACCGCGCAGCGGGACGCCACGGCGTACGCGTTGGCGATCGAGGCGCTCGGCACCGAGCTGGTGACCGGCCTGGACTGGGACTCCTTCCAGGTGAGCGTGCAGGTGCCGGTGGAGCGGCTGAGCGCCGCCGTGGAACTGCTCGCCGAGGCCGTCCGGACGCCGCGGCTCGACCCGGCCGACGTGCGGCGGGTCCGCGACGACGAGGCGACCGCGCTGCGGATGGACTGGGCCAATCCGGGCCCGCGGGCGGACGCGGCGCTGCGCGCCGACCTGTTCGGCGCCGACAACCGGTGGGGCCGGCCGATGTACGGCGACCCGGAGACGGTGGCCGGGCTCGACGTGGACGACGTGACGGTCTTCCACTCCGAGTGGTTCATCCGCCCCGGGACCCTGATCGTCGCCGGTGACCTGGAGCGGATCGACCTGGACGCGCTCGCCGGGGCGGCGTTCGCCGGCGCCGGCGGCGGGCCGGTGGAGAAGGGCGGCCCGATCGAGGTGCCGCTGCACGACCGCCGGCGGATCATCCTGGTGGACCGGCCCGGGTCGGTGCAGTCCACGCTGCGCCTCGGTCACCCGTCCCCGCACCGCGCCCATCCCGACCACGTGCCGATGACGCTCGCCGGGACGGTGCTCGGCGGGGCGTTCACCTCCCGGCTCAACCACCTGATCCGCGAGGTGCGCGGCTACACGTACGGCATCCGGGGCGACTTCGCCTCGTCCCGCCGGTTCGGCCGGTTCGCGGTCAGCTCGGGCGTGCAGACCGCGGTGACCGCGCCGGCGCTGGTCGAGGCGGTCGGCGAGATCACCCGCACCCAGCTGACCGGGGTGACCGAGGACGAGCTGACGGTGGCCCGCTCCTGGCGGGCCGGGCAGCTCTCGGTGGAGCTGCAGAGCCCCCGGGCGATCGCCGCCGCGCTGACCACGCTGGTGGTGCACGACCTGCCGGACGACTACCACGCCCGGCTGCGCGAGTCGCTGCTCGCCGCCGACGTCGACCAGGTGTCCGCGGCGGCCGCGGCGCACCTGCATCCGCACGCGCTCACCCTGGTCGTCGAGGGGGACTCGGCGGTCATCCGGGACGAACTCGTCGCCACCGGCCTCGGCGAGGTGGTCGACCACGCGCCGTGAGCCGGAACCGGCGGTGATCCCGGCCGTCCGGGGCGGCCTCGACCGACGAGCCGCGGCCGGGCCCGTCGGCGTCGGCCGGGCGGGTGGCGCGTGTGACGTCGCTCGCCTGTGGTGGCCGGGTGACGGATCGGGGCCGGTGGCGCCTGCTCGACAATGCTGCGGCCGGGCGGCGTCGGCACCCGCGATCTTCCGGTCCGGCGGGTCGTTCGACGGCGTCGTTGCGGCCCGGCCGTCCGGCCCCGGCCTCGGCCCTCCCGCCCGGTGGGGTCCGGGCCCTGGGAAAGCGTTCCCGGTGGGATCGCCGGGCTGGGTAGCCTCGCGGGCATGAGGATCGGCATTGTGGGGGCCACCGGCCAGGTCGGTGGCGTGATGCGGCAGGTGCTGGCGGAGCGCGAGTTCCCGGCGGAGCAGGTGCGGTTGTTCGCCTCGGCGCGGTCGGCCGGGCGCACCCTGCCCTGGCGGGACGGCGAGGTCACCGTCGAGGACGCGGCCACCGCGGACTACCGCGGCCTGGACATCGTGCTCTTCTCCGCGGGCAAGGGCACCGCGAAGGAGCTGGCTCCCCGGGCCGCCGCGGCCGGCGCGGTGGTCATCGACAACTCCTCGGCCTTCCGGATGGACCCGGAGGTGCCGCTGGTGGTCGCCGAGGTCAACCCGCACGCCGCCGCGAACCGGCCGAAGGGCATCCTCGCGAACCCGAACTGCACCACCATGGCCGCGATGCCGGTACTGCGCCCGCTGCACCGGGAGGCGGAGCTGGTCAGCGTCGTCGTCTCGACCTACCAGGCGGTCTCCGGCGCCGGGCTGGCCGGCGTCGCCGAGCTGGACGAGCAGGTCCGCAAGGTCGCCGAGCACGCCAGCGCGCTGGCCTTCGACGGCGCCGCCGTGGAGTTCCCGCCGCCGCGCTCCTTCGCCCGGCCGATCGCCTTCAACGTGCTGCCGCTCGCCGGCTCGATCGTCGACGACGGCTCGTTCGAGACCGACGAGGAGCAGAAGCTCCGCAACGAGAGCCGGAAGATCCTGGAGATCCCCGGCCTGAAGGTCTCCGGCACCTGCGTCCGGGTGCCCGTCTTCACCGGCCACTCGCTCCAGATCAACGCGCGCTTCGCCCGCCCGATCACCCCGGCCCGCGCCCACGAGCTGCTCGACGGCGCCCCCGGCGTGGCGCTGTCGGACGTACCCACCCCGTTGCAGGCCGCCGGCCAGGACCCGACGTACGTCGGGCGGATCCGGGCCGACGAGACCGTGGAGCACGGCCTCGCGCTGTTCTGCTCGAACGACAACCTGCGCAAGGGCGCCGCGCTCAACGCCGTGCAGCTCGCCGAGCTGGTCGCCGCCGAGCGCCGCTGACCCAGGCCGCCGCCTGCCTCACCCGCTCGTGCGCCGGCCGGGTGCTTCGGCGGGCGCGTCAAGGCGCCTGGGAGGGTTCACGGCGACGTGCGGCGACGGACCGACCGGCCGTGCGCCGGCGGTGTGCGACAGCGGGCGTGCGGTGGCGGGCGTGCGGCGACGCGCCGACGTGTCAGCGTCGCGGTGGACCGGATGGTGCGCTGAGATGGAGTCGGCAACGACGACTCGAGGCGGAGGACGCCATGGCGGACGAGAAGACCGAGCGGGCCCTGACCGACCTGATCGCCGGCCGGTGGCTGGGCGTGCTGGCCACCATCAAGCGGGACGGCCGGCCCCAACTGTCCAACGTGGTCTACTCCTTCGACCGGGAGCGGGGGCTGATCCGCGTCTCGGTCACCGACGACCGGGCCAAGACCGCCAACGTGCGCCGCGACCCCCGGGCCAGTTTCCACGTCAGCAGTGACGACGGCTGGGCGTACGCGGTGGCGGAGGCGCGGGCGGAGCTGACCCCGGTGGCCGAGCGACCGGACGACGCGACCGTGGAGGAACTGATCGGGCTCTACCGGGCAGTGCAGGGCGAGCACCCGGACTGGGACGACTTCCGGCGGGCCATGGTCGCCGAGCGGCGCCTCGTGCTGCGGCTGCACGTCGAGCGCGTCTACGGGATGCCCCCACGCGGCTGACCGCCGGGCCGGTGTCCCCCTGGCCGCACAACCGCGCCGTTGACGGGTACGCGGGCTCCTGCGCACCGCCCCGGCCCCCCCGTGGCCGGCGGCGGGGACGGGGGAGCCGATGGACGCTGACCCGCAGGGGCGGGACGACGAGAACGCCGAGGTCGCCGTTCGTCACCGCGGTGGTCTCCCGCGCTGTCGAGGAGGGCGACCGGTTCGACGAGCGGGTCGCGGTGGCGTGCGGGCGGCGGGCGTTACCGCTCGGCGGGGGCGGGTAGACGACCGTGCCGACACCGAGAGGGGAGCACCATGACAACGGTCGGAGAGTTCATGACGACCCGGTTGGTGACGATGGACGGCGACGACACGCTCACCGCCGCGGCGCAGGAGATGCGCGACAGCGCCATCGGCGACGTGGTGGTGACCGACGGCGACAACGTGGTCGGCATCGTCACGGACCGGGACATCACGGTCCGGGGCGTCGCCGAGAGCATGGACCCGAACACGACCAGGCTCAACCAGATCACCAGCAAGGACGTGGTCACGGTGAGCCAGTACGACGACGCGGTGGCCGCCGCCGACCTGATGCGGACGTACGCCGTCCGCCGGCTGCCGGTGGTGGACGACGGTCGCCTGGTCGGGCTGGTCTCGATGGGTGACCTCGCCGTCGAGCGGGAGCCGCAATCGGTGCTCGCGGACATCAGCGCCGACGAACCGAACAACTGACCCGTCCGCCGCGGTGACGCCGGCCCCCCGAATCGGGCCGGCGTTCGCGGCTGCCGGGGCCGGACACCCGCCGAAGACCGGGCCCGGCTCAGCTCGGCTCGACGGTCACCCGGATCTCGGCGGCACCCCGGGCGGCCCGGACGGTCTCCGCCTCGGCCTCGACGTTCCCGATGACCCGCTTCGTCAGCGGCGCGAACGGGGTCACGGTGAGCTCCAGGCGCCCCTTACCCGCCTGCTTCGCCCGCCACACGCCGGCGACCTCGCCGTCCACCAGCAGCGCGCCCGGGTTGCCGAGCATCCGCCAGAGCTGCTGCTGGTGGGCCTTCTCCGGAACCAGCAG
This sequence comes from Micromonospora inositola, assembly GCF_900090285.1. Taxonomy (NCBI): domain Bacteria; kingdom Bacillati; phylum Actinomycetota; class Actinomycetes; order Micromonosporales; family Micromonosporaceae; genus Micromonospora; species Micromonospora inositola. The sequence goes on from NZ_LT607754.1 coordinate 3,149,174, forward strand.
GGCCCGATCGCGGGCCTGGAGGTAGGGGTCGCCGGGCGGTAGCAGCCGGACCAGCCGCGCCGGCTCGGCCGCCCGGAGCGCGTCCAGCCGGTCCGCCGGCACCCAGGCCGAGCGACCGTCGACATGCACCTCCGTCAGCGCGTCCGCCGGCCAGACCCGGCGCAGCTCGGTGGCGCTCGTGCCGAGGAAGGCGGCCACGTCGCCGATCGTGGCCGGGCCGAGCAGCCGCAGGTAGGCCAGGGCCAGCGCGTCGGTGCCGGTCGCCGCGTCGGGCGGCGCTGGGGCCTCGGCCAGCGGCGCGAGCCGCGCGGCCCGCCCGGACACCGCCAGGCGTACGCCGCCGGCCAGGCCGGCCTGCTGGAAGAGCGCGCCGGAGACGTGCCGGGAACCGCAGGGCCGGCAGTCGAAGCTGAGCGCGGCCGGGATCCGCTCGGTGACCGCCTGGCTCACCTCACCCCGGTCCATCGGCGCGGTCACCACGGCCCGGAACGCGTCGGCGGTGGCCCGGAACGCGGCCAGCCCCAGCTTCGCCCCGTCCCGGATCTGCCCCGGGATGCGGCGGGTGGCGTCGGTGTCGCTGAGCGGCCAGAGCGCCGCGGCCAGCGCCGGCAGCTCCGCCCGGCGGTGCAGGTGTGGCGCACCCCGGAAGGACCAGACCAGCTCCAACCGGTCGTCGTCTAGCGCGACGGTGGCGGGAACGCGGGCGGCCAGCGCCAGCCGAGCCGAGCCGTACGGGGTGTCCTGCGCGCCCAGGGCCAGCCCGTCGAGGTCGGCGGGGCGCCGCCCGGGACGGCCAAGCTGCTGGGCCGCCACCCGGTACGCCAGGACCCGCCTTCGGTCGATCCCCGCCACACCCGCCACGTGCCCTCCTCGTCCGTCCCGTCGCAGGCTACCGCCGCCCGCCGACACCGCCGCGGCGTCGACTCACCCGAACCGGGCGAGATTGACGTCGTACCCGATGGGGACCCCTCCTCGGACGTCGAACGCCGCGGCTCGCGGGAGGAGTGGACCGGATGCTGGACGCGACCACGAGGTTCTTCGAGGACCTGGACCGGCGGGGGTTCGAACCCCTGTTGCAGAAGACCTCCGGGACCCTGCGCTTCGATCTGCACGAGGGGCCGCAGACGACCCACTGGCTGCTGCAGATCGACCGGGGCAACCTGCGGGTGCGCCAGGAGGACCAGGAAGCCGACACGGTGGTGGGCACCCCGCCGCGGCTCTTCGGCGAGCTGGTCACCGGCTCTGAGAACGCCATCGCGGCGCTGCTGCGGGGCGACATGACCGTCTCGGGTGACCTGCGCCTGGTGCTCCAGGTCGACCGGCTCTTTCCCGGCCCGCCGGACTCCCGGGGTCCGCACCACGCCTTTCCGAGGGAGGCCCGCTGATGGCGGCGACCAACACCGTCCGGATCCTGGACGGCAACACCTTCGTGGTCTCCGAGGACACCGGGGACATCGAGGCCACCCCCAGCGAACCGACCGGCCTGTTCTCCATCGACACCCGCTTCCTGTCCAAGTGGGTGCTGACGGTCAACGGTGAGCGGCTCAACGCGCTCTCCTACGACGACCTCCAGTACTACGAGGCGCGGTTCTTCCTGGTGCCGGGGATGGCGACGCACTACATCGACGCGAAGCTGTCGATCATCCGGGAGCGGGCGGTGGGCCGGAGCTTCCGGGAGACCCTGACCATCCTCAACCATGACGAGAAGGCGGTCGACCTGGAGATCCGGATGGACGCCGGCTCCGACTTCGCCGACCTGTTCCAGGTCAAGGACGAGATCCTCAACAAGAAGGGGGAGACCTACGCCGAGGCCGAGCCGGACCGGCTGCGGCTGGGCTACCGACGCGGGAACTTCAGGCGGGAGACCGTCGTCACGTCCTCCATGCCGGCCCGCTACGACCGGAACGGCTTCGCGTACACCATCCACCTCGAGCCCAACGAGCAGTGGGACACCGCGATCGAAGTGCAGACGCACGCGCTCGGCCCGGGCGGCCGGGACCTGCGGATGGGGCTCCAGGCGCACGGCACCGAGCGGCTCGCCCTCCAGCACGACCTGGAGCAGTGGATCGCCAAGGCCCCCAAGGTGAACAGCGAGCACGGCCGGTTGGCCTCGACCTACCGGCGCAGCCTGATCGACCTCGCCGCGCTGCGCTTCTCGCCGCTCTCGCTGGGCGGCCAGACGCTGCCGGCGGCCGGCCTGCCCTGGTTCATGACCATGTTCGGCCGGGACAGCATCCTGACCTGCCTCCAGGTGCTGCCGTTCGCCCCGACCCTGTCGAAGACCACGCTGCGGATCCTGGGCGCCCTGCAGGGCACCCGCTTCGACGACTTCCGCGACGAGGATCCGGGCCGGATCCTGCACGAGATGCGGTACGGCGAGACGGCCGCCTTCGAGGAGCAGCCGCACTCGCCGTACTACGGCTCGGTCGACGCGACCCCGCTGTTCGTGGTGCTGCTCGACGAGTACGAGAAGTGGACCGGCGACGTCGCACTGGTCAAGGAGTTGGAACGGGAGTGCCGGGCCGCGCTGAAGTGGGTCGACGACTACGCCGACCTGGTCGGCAACGGCTACATCTGGTACGAGCGGCGCAACACCGACACCGGCCTGGAGAACCAGTGCTGGAAGGACTCCTGGGACTCGATCTCGTACCGGGACGGGACGCTGCCCCCGTTCCCGCGGGCCACCTGCGAGGTGCAGGGGTACGCGTACGACGCGAAGATGCGGGCCGCCCGGCTGGCCCGGGAGTTCTGGGGCGACCCGGCGTACGCCGACCAGCTGGAACGGGAGGCGGCCGAACTGAAGCAGCGGTTCAACCGGGACTGGTGGGTGGAGGAGGGCGAGTACTACGCCCTCGGCCTGGACCCGACCGGTCGGCAGATGGACGTGCTCAGCTCGAACATCGGCCACCTGCTCTGGAGCGGCATCGTCGACCACGAACGGGCGGCGAAGATCGCCGAGCACCTGGTCGGCCCGCGGCTCTTCACCGGGTGGGGGGTGCGGACCCTGGCCGAGGGTGAGGTCCGCTACAACCCGATCGGCTACCACAACGGCACCATCTGGCCGTTCGACAACTCGTTCATCGCCTGGGGGCTGCGCCGCTACGGCTTCGCCGAGGAGGCGGCCACCATCGCCAGCGGCATCCTGGACGCGGCCAGGTACTTCGACGGGCGGCTGCCCGAGGCGTTCGGCGGCTACCCGCGGGAGCTGACCAAGTTCCCGGTGGAGTACCCGACGGCGTGCAGCCCGCAGGCCTGGTCGACGGGTACGCCGCTGCTGCTGCTCCGCACGATGCTCGGGCTGGAGCCGCACGAGGGGCACCTCTCGGTCGACCCGCGGCTGCCGATCGGCATGGGCCGGATCGAGGTGCTGGACATCCCGGGCCGGTGGGGCCGGGTCGACGCCTTCGCCCGGGGCCGGATGGACATGCACAACCTGGCCGCCCAGTAGCCGCCCGGCGACGGCGCCCGCGGCGTTCAGTGCCCCGGGGGCGTCTGGTCGCCGTGTGCCTCCGCCCTGGGGAGCAGGCAGAACTCGTTGCCCTCCGGGTCGGCCAGCACCGTCCACCGCGGCAGCTCGCGCACCACCGTGGCCCCGGCCCCCAGCACCGCCGCCCGCTCCTCGGCGTCGCCGACCAGGTCGAGGTGGATCCGGCCGGGTGCGGGCAGGTCGTCCGCCGGGCTGATCCAGATGTCGGGCCGGTGCCCCGACGGGTCGCGCAACAGCACCGCCTGGGTCGGCCCGAGCGAACGGTCGGCGAGCCGGACCTGATCAACCTTGGCCACCGGCAGGCCGGTGACCGCGCTCCAGAACGGCGCGAGCAGGTACGGGTCGCGGCAGTGGATCACGATCGCGGCGAGGTCGGGCATGCCCTGACGGTAGCCGCGTCAACCGGTCGGCAGGACGCTGTCCAGGAACGCGGCGGTCACCGCCCGGATGTCCGGACGGTCCAGGTCGAGGGCGTGCCCGCCGTGGGTGATCCAGGTGTGCACCGGGTGCCCGGCGGCCAGCAGCCGCGCGGTGAGGTCGACCGACTGGCCGACCGGCACGGACCGGTCGTCGCGCCCGTGCACGAGCAGCACCGGCACGCCGGAACCGACGTGCGTGGCGACGGTCGCGTCGACCGTGGCCGGGTCCAGGTCGGCGGGCGGGTGGCCGAGCAGGCCGGCCCACGGATCGTCGTGCGCGCGCAGCCGCCGCCACTGCGGGTCGAGGGGATCGATCGGCGACCAGTACGCCAGCGCGGCCGCGACGTCGCCGGGCCGGTCGACGCCGCGCAGGGCCAGGTGCAGGGCCAGGGTGGCCCCCGCCGAGTCGCCGCCGACCAGCAGCGGTAGCCCGTCGGCGGCCGCCCGGGCCGACCGGGCGGCCGCCCGTACGTCGTCGAGCTGGGCCGGCCAGTGCGCCTCGGCCACGAAGCGGTAGGTCGCCGCGACCACCCGCAGGCCGAGCGGGCCGAGGGCGGCGCCGTCCTCGTGGTACCGGGCTCGCCAGCCGCCGCCGTGGATCCAGAGCAGCACCGCGCGTTCGATCATCCCGCCATCGTGTCCGACTGCGCCCCCACCCGCGAGCCGCCTCTGCCAAGGGCAGAAGTCCGCGTGTCCGACGGGCACGCTTCGCCCCTACGGTTCCGTAACCTACGCGGGGTAAAGTTGCCGGATGCCGGAACTCGTGTACCCGCCCGTGATCGCCGCCGCCAAGACGATGTTCCGGGTCCTCGACCTGCGCCTGACCGTGGCGGGCGGCCATCACGTGCCGCGTACGGGTGGCGCGGTCATGGCCAGCAACCACGTCAGCTACCTGGACTTCATCTTCTGCGGCTACGGGGCGCACGAGTCCCGCCGACTGGTCCGGTTCATGGCCAAGCACGAGGTCTTCGCGCACAAGGTCTCCGGCCCGCTGATGCGCGGCATGAAGCACATCCCGGTGAACCGCCGGGCCGGCGCCGGGTCGTACAACACGGCGGTGGACGCGCTGCGGCGCGGCGAGGTGGTCGGCGTCTTCCCGGAGGCCACGATCAGTCGGTCGTTCCTGGTCAAGGAGCTCAAGAACGGGGCCGCCCGGATGTCCCAGGAGGCCGGCGTGCCGCTGCTCCCGGTCGCGCTCTGGGGCACCCAGCGGCTCTGGACCAAGGGCCGGCCGCGCACCCTGACCCGCCGGCACACCCCGATCACCATCCTGGTCGGCGAGCCGATGGACCCGGCCGCGTACCCGGACGCCGGCACCATGACGGCGGAGCTGAAGGGCCGGCTGAGTGCGCTGGTGGACCGGGCGCAGCGGGAATACCCGGACGGCCCGGCCGGCGCGGACGACACCTGGTGGCAGCCGGTGCACCTCGGCGGCACCGCGCCGACCCTCGAGGAGGCCGCCGAGCTGGACCGCCGGGGCCGCCGCGCCTCCGCCGCCTGACCTCCGCCGACCGTGACCGGATCGTTCCGCATCCGGGCATGATGGTGCCTGCCGCCCCGGTGTCCGCCCGGCCAGGATCGAACCCATGAACAGAGCCGCACTCGTCGTCATCGACGTCCAGGAGTCGTTCCGCCAGCGCCCGATCTGGGCGCACGCCTCGCAGCCGGACATCGTCGGTCAGGTCGACCGGTTGGTCGGGGCCGCCCGCGGCCGGGGTGACCTGGTGGTGTGGGTCCTGCACGCCGAGCCCGGCACCGGCACGGTCTTCGACCCGGCCCTCGGCCACGTCCGGCTGATCGACGGGCTGTCCCCGGTCGACGGGGAACCGACGCTGGTCAAGACCTCGCACAACGCGTTCACCACCACCAACCTCCAGCAGGTGCTCACCCTCGCCGGGATCCGCGAGGTCACGGTCTGCGGGATCCGTACCGAGCAGTGCGTGGAGACCACCACCCGGGTCGGCGCCGACCTGGGCTACGAGATGATCTTCGTGACCGACGCGACGGTCACCTTCCCCATCCCGCACCGCGAGCTGCCCGCGGACGCGTCGCCGGAGCGGATCCTCGCCGACCCGCGCACGCTGTCGACACCGGACATCGTCACCCGCACCGAGTACGCCCTCGCCGGGCGGTTCGCCACCATCCGTACCGTCGCCGAGCTGACCGGCGCGGTGCCGGCCGGGGTCTGAGCCGTGGCCCGGGTCGTCTTCCTGCTGGTCCCGCAGCTGCACCTGCTGGACCTCGCCGGGCCGGCCCAGGTCTTCTCCAGCGCCGCCGACCTCGGGTACGACTACCGGCTGCACTACGTCGCCGAGGCCAGCGAGGTGCCGACCGTGCAGGGGGTGTCGCTGCGGGCCGACACCGGGTGGCCCGAGCTCGACCGCGACGACCTGGTGGTCGTACCCGGGTGGCGGCCAGCCACGCACGGGCCGGCGGGGCCGGTCGGGGCGGACGACCTGCGGCGGCTGGCCGACCACCACGCGCGCGGCGGCACGGTGGCGAGCATCTGCGCGGGCGCCTTCGCGCTCGGCCGGGCCGGCCTGCTCGACGGGCGGCGGTGCACCACCCACCACGAGGTGCAGGAGGAGCTGGCCCGGCGGCACCGGGCGGCCCGGGTGGTCCGCGACGTGCTCTACGTGGTCGACGACCGGGTGGTCACGTCGGCCGGCATCGCCAGTGGCATCGACGTGGCGCTGCACCTGGTGGCCACCCGGCACGGTCCGTCGGCGGCAGCCCGGATCGCCCGCACCCTGGTCGTGTATGCCCGGCGCAACGGCCACGAACAGCAGGCCAGCGCGATGATGCGGCACCGCTCGCACCTCTCCGACGCGGTGCACCGGGCGCAGGACCTGATCGACTCCCACTACTCGGAGCCGCTGCCGCTCGCCGGGCTGGCCGCCGCCTGCGGGGTGTCCGAGCGCACCCTGAGCCGGCTGTTCCGGCAGGCCACCGGGCTGACTCCGCTCGGCTACCAGCAACTGCTGCGGGTGGAGCGGGCCGAGCACCTGATCGGGCACGGCGCCACGGTGGAGTCGGCCGCCCGGGCCGTCGGCTTCACCGACGCCCGGATGCTCCGCCGCCTCCGCACCCGCACCCGCGACTCCCTCCCCCTGGCCAGCTGACCCCGCCACCCGCTCGGGTCGCCCCGCCTCCGATGAGCGGTCTGGGCGTTGGACCGAGTTGGTGGTGGGTGTGTGTGGTCAGCAGGCGGAGCCGGGGCGGTGCGGGAGGGCCGGCGGGACGGGCGCCGGCTGGCGCGGCCAGAGCGGGCCCGGCTCCGTGTGCGGGCGGTAGTAGTCGTCGCGGGAGAGAAACTCGACCGGGAGCGAGCCGGGCAGGGTGACCCGGCCCGCCGCCCGGAAGGGCGTCGAGCCGACCCGGCTGGCCAGCCCGTCCCGCTCGGGCGGGGAGAGGTCCACCAGCTCCGGATGCACGAGCCGGAAGGCGGCCACCGACCGGCTTACCTGCCGGGCCAGCTCGGCCACCAGCGGGACCGGGCCGCCGAGGGCCAGCGCCGGCTGCCGGATGGTGCGCAGCGCGTCGCAGACGACCAGCAGCTCGGCGTCGCCGTCCGGGTCGTCGGCCCGCAGCTCCAGCCGGGACGGCCACTGCCAGCGGATCTGCCCGCTGACCAGGCGGGACAGCCGGGCCGGGTGCCGGTGCCGGGTGCCGGTCGAGCCGTCCCGCCCGGCGACCAGGGCCAGCTCGGACCCCCCGCAGGCGTACGCGACCCGACGGTCGGTGACGGTGACCGTCGCGGGCGCGGGGAGCACCCAGCTGCGGGCGCTCTCCGTCGGACCGAGCAGGTGACCGGCCACCCGGAGTCGGTGCAGCGCGAGCACGCGCTCGCCGGGCTCCGGGACCAGCGCGTACCGCCGGTCGAGCACGGGGCGGGCGGCGTCGTCGTCGCCGTCGAAGCGGTGCGGCCCGACGAAGAAGGGTGCGGCGTCCTCCTGCACGGTCACGACCTCCCGGAGACGGTTGGCGGTACGTCGAGCGTCGTCGACAACACGCTAGGTGTCATGACACCCGTTAGGGGGTCGGCCGGTCGGTGGACGCCTGTGACCGGTAGATGCCGATCTCTTCCGGCCGGACGAGTCCGTCCTCGATCGCCCGGGCCAGCAGCGCCGCCTTGGTGGCGGCCGGCCGACCCGCCCGGGTGTACTTGATCCGCGCCCGGTCCACATACTGCTTGACGGTGTGCTCGCTGATCCGCATCCGGCGCGCCACCGATGCCTTCGACATCGACTGGAACCACAGCAGCAGCGCCTCGCGCTCCTTGTCGGACAGGGCCGGCCGGTCCGGCCGGCGATCGGCCACCATCGCCCCGGCCAGCGCCGGCGGCACGTACGGGCGGTCGCTGGCCGCGGCGAGCACGGTGGCGACGCAGTGCTCGCGTCCCTCATGCTTGGCGAGGAAGGCCACCGCCCCCGCGTCGAGCGCGGCGAGCATGGTGTCCGGGTCGGTGTGCTCGGAGTAGACCACCACCCGCCGGCCGGCGGCGCTCAGTTCGGCCAGCTTGTCGATCACCATCCGCCCGTGCAGCCGCAGGTCGAGCAGGACCACCTCGGCCTCCGGGGCGGCCCGGAGCACCACGTCCGGATCGTCCCCGGTGGCCAGTACCCGCAGCCGCGGCTCGGCGGCCAGCCAGGCCCGCACGCCGTCGATCACCACCGGGTGGTCGTCCACCACAGCCACGCCGATCGGCGGTGCGCCGGTCACGTCCTCCGCCACCGGGTCTGCGTCCATCTGATTTCCCCGTCCCGCTCGTGCACGTGCTCCACCGGACCCGCCTCGTCTGCGCCCGGTGGACCGGTGGCGTCCGGCCCGTCGTGGTCCGGGCTGACCAGGCTGACCACCACCTCGTCCGGCCCGGCGACCACGGTCAGCCGGGCCCACCGCCGGGCGTCGGCGAGCGCCGCGGTGAGCGGGTCGGCGAGCCGGCGGCGTACCTCCACCGGCAGGTCGGGCGGCACACCGATGGCGATCAGCTCGATCGGGAGACCGTTGCGGTCGGCCAGGTCGGCGGCGGCCCGCAGCTCGTGCAGCAGCGGATCGGGCACGTCGTCCGACTCGGCGATCAGCCGGCGCAGCCGGGCCGCCGCCAGCACGCAGCGCCGCCGCACCTCCGGGTCGGCGGGGTCGGCGTGGCCGGCCGCGAGGGCGGCCAGCACCTCCTCGGCGGTGCCGCTGACCAGGGCCAGCCGGGCCCGGCGGTCCTCCCGGGCCCGATCCGCCGCCACCCGTTCCGCCGCCACCGCTCCGGCGGCCGCCGCGGTGCTCGCCCGGTCCCGGGCGAGGGCGGCGATCGCGGCGGCCCCGACGAAGACCGCCACCGGCAGCGACGAGGTGCCGTAGAAGTACATCGCGTAGCGGGTGAGGTCGGCGGGGCCGGTCACCCCGTGCCCGAGCACCTCGCCCAGCGCGATCACCGCGTGCATGCCCAGCAGTGCGAGCAGCCAACCGACCGGGCGGCCCCAGAGCACCAGCAGGAAGAACCAGGCGAGCCCGCTCCACACCCAGTTCGCCGCGGTGAACAGGTGCCGCTCGCCGGCGGCGGCGAAGACCGCCGCGTCGACCAGGAGCAGCACCGCCGCCAGCCGCCGGGTGGGCAGCGGGGCGCCACGCAGCAGCCGTACGCCCGCCAACCCGCCGACCGCCGCGGTGACCAGCCAGGCCACGCCAACCACCGCCGGCGCGGCCAGGTCCGACCAGGCGCCCAGCACCGCCGGCAGCCCGATCGCCACGTGCCAGGCCAGCGCGATGGTCACCGCCGCGACCCGGGCGCCCCGGTCGGACGCGCTCGCCACCGCGTTCGCCGCGGCCATCCGCTCGCCCACCGCTGCGGCCGGCCCGGCGGGGAGGCGGGGGCGGGGCGGGCGGCGGGTGCCGTCCTCCAGCGCGCCGACCGGCGTCCCCACGTCAGCCGACACCAGGCCACTCGAGCCGGATGCGGGTACCCACCCCCGGGGCGGACACCACCTCGGCGCGTCCGCCGACGGTCGTCATCCGGCCGCGGATCGACTCGCGCACCCCGTACCGGTGGGGCGGGACCGTGGCCGGGTCGAAGCCGGGGCCGTCGTCGGCCACCTCGACCACGACAGCGTCGGCGACCCGGGCCAGGCACAGCGTGACGCTCGCGCCCGGCGAGTGCCGGACCACGTTGGACAGCGCGGCGGTGGCGCTCTCGGCGAGCGCCTCGGCGACCTCCGCCGGGACCGCGCACGGTGCCAGCGTCGCGCGCACCGGCAGTTCGGGCAGTCGAGCGAGGACCGCCCGCAACCGGTCGTCCAGCGCCGTCGGCCCGACCGCCGGCTCCGACCGGGCGTCGGCCAGGGCGGCGAGGGTACGCAGGTCGGCCGCGCACCGGTCGCGCAGCGCGGCCGAGGGGCCGGCCACCGCGCCGAGCCCGACCATGGTCAGCGTGGCCAGGACGGTGTCGTGCAGGTCCCGGTTCTGCCGTCGCTCGGCCTCCCGGGCGGTACGGGCCACCACCGCCGCCCGGGCCAGCCGCTGGTAGTCGGCGAAGGCCCGGTCGGCGCGACCGATCCGCCGCCGCATCACCGCCGTCAACATCGCCGTGCAGCCGGTCTGCACCAGCAGCGTGGCGGCGTGTGCGCGTGCCTCGACGCCGTTGCCGGCGGCCGCCGCGCCGGCCGCGTACGCGGCGGTGACCAGCAGCCCCGCCGGGACGGACCAACGGGCCGGGGCGGTGGCCTGGGCGTTGATCACGGTGGTGCTGGCCAGCACCGCGATCCAGCTTCCCTCGCCCGCCAGCACCTCCGGCGCGACCAGCCACGGGATGAGCAGGCAGGCCGCGGTGGTGAGCGCGACGTCGCCGGCCACCAGCGGACCGGCCACGCCGCGCCGCAGGGCCCGGACGGCGTACCAGACCGACCAGGCGGTGAGCGTCGCGACCACCAGCGCCAGCAGGGCCACCCGGACCGGCGGCGTCCGAACCGCGAGGGCGGCCACCGCGCCGACCAGACCGCAGGTCAGCCGGAGCAGCGCCGGCAGGGTGGTGAAGATACGGGTGAACGCGCCGCCCGCCGGCCGGTCCCACGCGGACGGCGACGAGGTCGTGGCGGCAGCGACCGGCATCGGGGTAGGTGTCCTTCCGGCAGCGACCCGGTCGGGTCCGCACGGCGTAGATCGACGCCGGAGAATAACATGTCAGACCGCACCCGGTCACCCTCGGTGCGCGGCGCGTCGCTGTCGCGTGCCGACGCCGCCGGCGGCGGGGCGCAATGCCGCGCGCGTCCGGCGATCGTGCGGTTGACTGCCGACATGGGCAGCGAATCAGGGCGACTCCGGGTCGCCTTCCTCGGGCTCGGCCGGATGGGCGCCCCGATGGCCCGCCACGTGCTGAAAGCCGGACCCGACCTGACCGTCTGGAACCGTACCCGCGGCAGGACGGACGCCCTCGCCGCCGACGGCGCGACGGTGGCCCCCACGCCGGCCGCCGCGGCCCGCGGCCGGGACGTGGTGGTGCTGATGCTCGCCGACCCGGAGGCGGTCGAGCAGGTGCTGCTCGGCCCGGACGGGGTGGCCTCCGGCGCCGACCCGGACACCCTGGTCGTGGACGGCAGCACCATCGGTCCGGACGCCTCCCGCCGGATGGCGACCCGGCTGCGCGAGCACCGGCTGCGCTACGTGGACGCGCCGGTCTACGGCTCGGTCGGGCCGGCCACCGAGGGAACCCTGGGCGTGCTGGCCGGCGGGGAGAAGGCGGACGTCGCCGCGGCCCGCCCGCTCCTGGAGCTCTGGGGCGACCCGGGGAAGGTGCGGCACGTCGGGCGGGTGGGCGCCGGCAGCGCGGCGAAACTGGTCCGCAACCTCACCCTGGGCCTCGCCCTCGCCGGGATCGGCGACGCGCTGCGGCTGGCCGCCACCCTCGACCTCCCGCCCGACGTGGTGGACGAGCTCATCGCCGCCGGGCCGCTCGGCGCGGCCTTCCCGCCCGTACGCCGGATCCTGGCGTCCGGACCGCCGGAGACCGCCGGCTTCACCGTCGACATGCTCACCAAGGACCTGCGGCTGTGCCTGGCCGCCGAGCCCCGGCTGCCGCTGGTGGACGCGGCCCGAGAGGTGGGGGAGGCGGCCCACGCAACCGGCCACGGCCAGGACGACAGCCGTGCCCTGCCGCTCCGGATGCGCGACGCGTCCTGACCGGCGCTCCGCCGGACCGGCCGCCCGCCGTGGCGTCCGGCCGCAGGCTCGGTCAGGCGGCGGCGACCGCGAGCAGGTGCGAGCTGGCCCCGATCACCGCCGGGTCCCGCTCGAACGCCGCCGTGCAGTCGACCGCGTCGCGGAAGAGCCGATCGTCCGGTCAGACGTCGAGCGCGTCCAGCAGCGGCCAGAGCGAACCCTCCACCCCGTACAGGTCCGGGACCGGAAGGCCGGCCGCGGTGAACTCTTGCACCACCTGTTCCGGGCGGTGGAAGTAGGCGGTGGTGAAGCCGGTCTCGGGGTCGTTCACCCCGCTGGCGTACGTGGCGAGCAGGATCGGCCGGGTGCGCTCGTCCACCCGGCCCTGCCGGGTCAGGTCCATCAGCGCCGCGTTGCGGCTGATCACCGCCGCGACCACCGGACCGCCCGGACGGGTCAGCCGGGCCGCCTCGCGCAGCGCGGTCACCCGGTCCGCCCGCTCGGTGAGGTGGTAGAGCGGACCCAGCAGCAGGGTCGCGTCCACCGAATCGTCGGGCAGCGGCAGGTCCCGCGCGTCCCCGACGCTGGCGGTGATCCCCGGGTGGGCGTCCCGGGCGGCGGCCACGTGCGCCGGGACCAGGTCGACCAGGTGCACCCGGTGGCCGGCCGCCGCGAGCCAGCCGGCGTACGCGCCGGGGCCGCCGCCGACGTCGAGCACCGTCGCCGGCGGGGCGGGCAGCAGCCGGCACAGCAGATCCCGGGTACGCACCGACTCCAGCCGCCCCTGCGGGGCGCGGTGCAGCCGCTCCGCCTCGGCGAAGACCTCGGTGTAGTACCGCCGGATGTCCGGCTCGGCCGGTCGATGATGTGGCATCCGTCGATGGTGGACGGCGGCGGCGCGGCCGTCATCCGGTTTCCGGCCGCCCGCCGGTGCGGGCGGCCGGAGGCTCGGTCAGGCCGGGCAGTTGTGGTATGCCACCACCCGTCGTCGTGCCGCGACAGCACCCAGGTGGCGCGGCGGAGGCGGTGTTCCAGGACCGGACGGTGTTCGCCGCGTTCGGGCTGACGCCGCTGGCGGCCTCGACGCCGATCAGTGGACCGGCAGCGCCCTCGGCCCGCCACCCTTCACCGACCTCTTCATCAGGTCGTACGACCAGACGAAGCACCGGACCTGCCGGTCACCGCGGGCCCACGCCGCCTGCGAGGGCAGCCCGTACAGGGTGCTGGTGCGGTACGGCAGGAGGCGGTCGACCGGCAGCTTGACGTAGCCGGCGATCACCGTCCGGCAGGCGGCGTGGATCCGGTCCTCGTCGCCGGCCAGGGTGGCGAAGGGCACCTCCGGGGCGGTCCAGGTGCCGGCGTACTCGATCCAGTGTGCGCTGGTGCAGGGCACCTGGAGCAGCCCCCCGATGGTTCCCTCCAGGCACCCGTACGCCAGCGGCGACGCCGGATCCTTCAGCGCGTCGCGGAGGGTGCCGGCGTGCTGGGCGGGCCAGTCTGATCGGCTGTCGCCGTCGGTCTCGACCGCGCTGACCTCGAAGACGTCGCAGCGGAACCAGCGGCTGCCCCCGGCCCAGCCGCTCGGCGACGCCGGCGCGACCTGCACCACCAGGCGGGCGGCGTGCCAGTCCCCGCCCAGGAACTCGCGGGCCTGGGTGTCGCACTCGGCGAACGCCGGCCGAAGTACCGCCGAACCCACCCTCGGCGGGCTGGGCCGGGCCGCCAGCGCCCCGGTGAACCGGCCGATGTGGAACGTCTCGACCAGGTGCGGTTGGGCGCAGTCCACCGGCTGGTAGCTGGTCAGGTAGCTGGTCGGGTCGCCGATCAGGTGGCAGTCGCCCACCTTCGGGGTGAACTGCTCGACCTTGCCGACCGGACGCCAGTCGTCGGTCAGGTCGCCGTCCGTCCCGGCCGGCGCACCGCACCCGGCCAGCACCACCATGATCAGGGCGGCCAACGCCGTCCCGCCACGCCACCGTCGCATGCCACTCTCCCCAGGCCCCCGCGCGAACGCGGGCAGCATACGGGTCCGTCCCGGCCGGCCGGGGCCCCGCGTCGGTTGGTGACTCTGCCGCAGCCCGGCGCCGTCACCGGGGCCGTCCCGGCCCGTCACCCGGCGGCGTCATCCGTGCGGGAGCCGGTGCCACCACCAGGGGCGGGACGCGTGCCACGGGCTGATGCGCGGGAACCAGGGGTCGGGCAGGGTGCGGCGGAGGAACTCGGCGTCCAGCGCGGCGACCATCCGGCCCAGCTCGGCCCGGGCCGGCGGCGGCAGCGCCCGCAGTGCCTCCTCGAGGGTGTCCCGGGACTCGCGGATGTCGCAGCAGGCACAGTCGTTGTTCGGGACGTAGCGCCAGCGGCCCGGCTGGGCGAGGAACTGGCGGTAATGCCCGAGGGCGGCGGAGACCGTGCCGAGGAACAGGTGCCGGGCCTCCACCCGCGCGATCGCCTGCCGGGTACGGGGGCTGAGACCTTCGAGGCGCGACGGCGGACGGTCCGGCCGCAGCGGGACGGCGCGCAGGGCGCGCGGGGGCCTACGCCCCACGGTCCTTTCGGATGCTCGTCATGACCGCATCCTGCCACGCCGCCGGTGCTGCCGTCGTCCCGTTTCCATCGCCCCCCGTCACGGCGCGGCCATCCACCGTGTCGGGTGTGACATCTGGTGGAGGCCCGGCGCTGAGGGGCACGAGATGAACGCACAGACCCTCTGGCCAGCGGACCTGCGGCGTCGCCGACTGATCACTCAGCGGCGTCACCGTCGGTCCTCGGCAGCGGCCTGCCGCCCGCCGGCCAGCCGTGGGTCACCGTCCGCGTACGTCCCGGCTCCCGGCACCCCCGCCGGGGACACCGCTGCACCGGAGGCACGCCGGGCGGCACGTCCGCATCCCATCCCCCAGACGGAGCTGCTCAATGCTTGAGACCGCCTTCGCGAAACTCCTCACCCTCAAGGTCGGCGCCACGGCGCTCGCCGTCGCCGCCACCGGTGGGGTGGCGCTCGCCGCCGCGACCGGCACGCTGCCCGACCCGCTCACCGGGCCGACCGCGAAGCCGTCGGCGCACGCCACCGGCAAGGCCTCCGACGCGGCCGACCAGGGCAAGGGCTCGCCGGCCGGGGCAAAGGCCTCCCCGTCGCCCAACCTGGTCGGCCTCTGCCACGCCTACCGGGCCGGCGTCGGTGACAACCCCGGCAAGGCGCTGGAGAACCCGGCGTTCCGGGTGCTGATCACCACCGCCGGCGCGAAGGAGAAGGTGGCCGCGTACTGCGACGCGCTGCTGGCGAGGGAGAAGGGCAAGCCGAGCCAGGCGGCCCGTCCCACAGCCACCCCGAGCCACCCGACCGGCAAGCCGCAGACGCGCCCGACCTCGGCGGGAGACCAGCGCACCGAGGCACCCGGCGGCCACAAGCCGACCGCCCCGCCGACCAACTGAACCGCGACGCCGGGCGGGTACCCACCCCCCTCCGCCCGTTCGGTGTCGGCACCGCGACGCCGTACGGATGACCTTCCCCCGGGTCATCCGTACGGCGTCGCGACCCGCGCCACGATCCGGCGCGGCGAGGCGGCGGCCGGGTCCCGCGGCCGCCGCCTCACCCAACCTCTCCCCACTGCTACATCGGGGAGACCACGGGCTACTTCAGGTCGGCACCGTGCGTTGCGTCGGCGCGTTCGCGGAGCCACTCCAGCGCGGCCTCGGCGTGGGTGAGCACGGAGATGTGCCCGTCCTCCGGGTACCGCCGCAGCTCGGCGGTGGGACAGTGCCGCGCCAGCCACTCGCCGTGCGACGGCGGCACCATCCCGTCCCGGCCGCCGTGCAGCAGCAGCACCGGCGACGCGATCCGCGGCGGATCGAATCCCCACGTCGACACGTACGCCAGGTCGTCGTCGATCAGCCCGCCCGGGCCGGCCTGGGTCGCCGGGCCGACCACGCTGCCGAACCAGGACCATTCGCCGTTCAGGGCGGCCAGGTCGGCCGGGGTGAACTCGGGGTCGTACTCGGCGCCGGAGGCCTCGTGCTGCTCCTTCGCCTCGCGGCCCGCGGCGGCGGCGCGCAGCGACGCCACCCCGGACGGGATCATGCCGGCGAACCAGTCCAGCCCCTGGGCGTCGTACGGGGCCATCCCGGCGCCGCTGACCACGGCGAGCACGCGGTCCGGCAGGAGCGCGCCGCAGGCCAGGGCGTGCGGACCGCCGCCGGAATGGCCCATCGCCGCGAACCGGTCGATGCCCAGCGCGTCGGCGACCGCCGCCACGTCGGTGGCCGCCGAGGCGATGTCGCGGCCGGGCAGCGGCGTGGACCCGCCGTACCCGGGCCGGTCGTGGGAGACCCAGCGGAGGCCGAGCCGATCGGCCGCCGCGAACATGGGCGCGGGCGGCGCGCCGATGTTCGGGGTGCCGTGGTGCCAGAAGACGGCGAGCCGGTCCGCCCCGCCGGTGTCGTAGACGTGCAGGGTGCGGCCGTCGGCCAGCCGAATGTCCAGCTCCATCACCATCCCCGGAGGCTAGCCGCACCGGCTGACGCAACAGTGCCGCCGGCGGGCGGCGCGCACCGGAAACACGTTCTGGGCGTGGACACCGGAGGCCTGACCGAGGGATTAATCCGGGTGCCCGCCCGGAGCCGCACTCCTAGATTGGGCCGATGACACTTGCGCACGATGTGGCCGGAAGCGGTCCGACGGTGGTCCTGCTCCATTCCACGGCCTGCGACCGGCGGATGTGGGACCCGCAGTTGCCGGCCCTGGTCGATGCCGGCTATCGAGTGGTACGCAGCGACATGCGGGGCTACGGCGACTCGCCCGTCCCGGACCGGCCGTACGACAACGCCCAGGACGTCATAGAGCTGCTGGATCTGCTCGGCGTCGAGGAGTTCGCGCTGGTCGGGTCGTCCGGCGGTGGCCGGGTGGCGCTGGAGGTCGCCGCCCGGTGGCCGCACCGGGTCACGTCGCTGGCGCTGCTCTGCACCGCGCTGGCCGGGCACGAGCCCAGCGCCGAGCTCCGGGCGTTCGGCGAGCGGGAGGACGAGCTGCTGGAGGCGGGGGACGTCGCCGGCGCGACCGACCTCAACGTGGAACTCTGGCTGGGTCCGCACGCCGACGAGGCGACCCGCGAAGCGGTACGCGAGATGCAGCGGCACGCCTTCGAGGTGCAACTGGCCGCCGTGGAGGAGTACCCGCCGATCCGGCCCGATTTCGACCTCGCCGACATCACCGCCCCCACCCTGCTGATCTCCGGCGACCACGACCTGCCGGACTTCCGCCAGATCGCGGTCCGCCTGTCGAAGGAGTTGGCCGATGCCCGGCACCGCGAACTCGACTGGGCGGGTCACCTGCCCAGCCTGGAGCGCCCCGAGGCGGTGAATCCGCTGCTGCTCGACTTCCTGCGGGAGCACGCCGGGGCTGGCCGGGAACGACGGGGCTGACGGGAGTCCGCCCGGCAGGATTCGAACCTGCGGCCGCTGGGAGGTCGCGCGCTTCCTGGGCGCGCATCCGCCGTCTGCCGGCGGCTCGGCATGACCCACCTGGGCCGCACGACGAAGTACTACCACACCCCGAACGAGCTTTTCGAGAAGCGGTGCGGCCGGTGACGGTTGTTCGCCACCGGCCGCTCGTTCTCACGGTCGGGTCAGCAACGCCACACGCGCGGCCCGAGGTTCTGGTTGTCGTTGCCGCCATCGGTCACCGCCTGCCCCACGACCACCCCACTGTCGGACACACCCGCCGCGCGGCTGGTCTGTCCGCTGGGCACGGCAAGCTCGACAGCGACACCGTCACGCAGCAGCACCGAGCCATGGGCGACGACCCAGCCGGAGGCGTTGACCGCCTCTCCCGGTCCCTGCGTCCCCGATGTGGTCGCTTCTGCTCCCTGCGTCCCCAGGTCGGTCACCTCGCCGGTCCGGATGTTCCACAGCGCGGTGGACCTGGACGGCCACCTGCCGCCCGTCGCCCATTCGCCCTGTGCCGCGTAGGCGGCGCCGGTCTCACCGCTCGGCAACTCCAGCTTCCGGCCGTTGCCCCGCCGGTCCCAGGCGTACGCCGCGGTGGCGACGCCGTCCTTGTACATCGCGCCGACGATCGTGCCGTCGTCGGTGATGTCGTAGGCGTTGGCGCCGGCGGGCAGCGGCAGCTTGACCGCGCTCGTCGAGCCTGCCTTCCAGAGCAGGACGATGCTGTCCTTGCCTCCCGAGTTGCCGCGCGGCTCCACGTTGATGATGACGTCGCCGGCCGCGTTGATCGCCGGGGTCGGGTAGGGGTGCCAGCTCCCCGGCGGTGTGCGCAGCCTCGTGTACGCGCCATTCTCGTAGCGGAAGACGTACTCCTGCTTGGTGTCCTCCACGAGGCCGACCACGACGCCGCTGGCGTTGGCCGCGGTCACCTGGACCGACTTGCCGGGCACCGGCAACGCCTGCGGCTGCCCGTCGGTCCACAGGATCGGCCGGAAATCCTGCCCGACGAGGCTGTTTCCGACGACGTACCTGCCGGTCGGATCCACCGCGACGGCCGTGGCACCCTTCATCCCGGACGGTACGGGCAGTTCCGTCATCCGGCACGGGGCGGCCGGGCCGGCCGAGGCGGTCGCCTCCTCCGAGGCGCTGGCCGGGCCCGCATCCGTCCGCCCCGTCGGCTGCGCCTCCGCCGTGGTCAGGATCGATGGCACCGCCAGCAGCATGGCTGTGGCCAGCGCCACGCCCCCGGTCGCCTGTACCGAGCGGCGGCGAAAGGCGCGCCGGCGCCCGGCGCGGACCAGGGCGTCCATCTCGATGCGGCTCGGCGGCACGTCGACCGCCGCCAGCCGGTCCCGCAGTTCCTGTTCCTCGTTCATGACTGGTCCCTCGCTCCCTGTGCGGTCGTGACCGGATACCGTGCGTCAAGCGCTTCGCGCAGGGTGGCAAGACCCCGCGAGCACTGGCTCTTGACGTTGCCCGCCGAGCATCCGAGGGCTTCCGCGGTCGCCTCGATCGACAGGTCACCAAAGAAGCGCAGCACCACGACGGCCCGCTGGCCCCTGGGCAACGACCGCAGTGCCGTCATCAACGCGTCTCGCTCCTCGACACGGTGGTCGGCGGGTGCGGACAGTTCCGGGAGACGGTCGCCGAGCAGCACCTTCGACCACGGTCGCCGCCGTTCGTCGAGGTAGCGCCGCACCATGATCCGGTGCACGTACCCGTCGAGGTTGTCCGCGGCGGCGGCTCGCTTCCAGTTCACGTAGAGCGCCGTGAGCGTCGTCTGGACGATGTCGTCCGCCTGAAATGTGTCGGCGCAGAGCAGGTACGCCGTGCGATGCAGGCGGGGCAACCGCGCCGTCACGTACTCGATGTACTCCCGTTCGAGGTCGGGCCGCATCCTGCTCCCTACGTCAAGCCGTGTGGACGTTGTCCTCTGGTCGTCTTCTTGTCGGAGCCGAGTCGCGAAAGGTTGCATGGCGATGGGGTGGCGGAGGCTACTGGCTGTGGACGAGAGTTCCGCGCGGAAACGGATCGGCAACCGGTACCGGGACTCGTAGCCTCGCCAGGATGGGCAGCAACGACGAGCGTGACCTGGTCCGATGAGGGTACGACGCTGTCCCGCACCACTACCGCGCAGACGATGCCGACGATGGCCAGTACGCGCCCTGGCTCGCCGACCTGCACCGGCGCCCACTGGCCTCAGCAGCGGTCCTCGACCTCGGCTGCGGCTGCGGCGTGCCCGCCGCTCGCTTCCTCGCCAAGCGGCAATGTGTGCGTGGCGTGGTGCGCCCGGCAGGATTCGAACCTGCGGCCTTGGGACTAGAAGAAGATCAGGGGTGGCTGGTCCCGGCTTCGCACGCCTGGTCAGCCTGTCCGTCGTTGTCGGGCTTGGTCGGCGTCTGCGGATGGCCTTGGCTGTACGGATGGCTGTACGGCCGGGCGGCGCGCCGGTGGGGAGAGACCCTAGGCTGACGCGCATGTCGCGGAGCATGCAGTGATCGACCTGGACGAGCGCAATCACCAGCCGGCGGAGTCGGGTACCATCACTTCTGACCGCCTCATGGCCAGACGGAAGATGACCCTGCGGCTCGTCGCTGCGTTCGTGGTCGGCGTTGTGCTTGGCGGTTTCGGTGTCAGCGAGCTGCGAGACTCGCGGGATCAGCGGGAGCGGAACGCTCTGGTCGCACTCGTGGCCTTACCTCAATCGGCCGACTTCGGAGGCTCGTCCGCCCAGGGATCGGTCCAACTGTCCGGGCAGTTGATGTTGATCAATGCCGGCCCCGCGCCGATCACGGTTCGGCGGGTTCAAGCAGAGAGGCCGGACGTCGTGGTACGCAGCACGGGGCAACCCCGGCTGTTACCCCCTGGCGGCACCGGTCAGCTCCTGGTTGAGCTGCGGTTCGAGTGCTCGATCGCATTCCAGCCAGAGCCTTTGTCGCTACGGCTTTCGGTTGAGACCGATGACAAGCAAGTCAGAGAGGTCACCTACCCCGTCGCTCTCGTAGGAAGCGACTGGGAGCGCGATGCTCAGAGCATGTGCGAGGCCCACGCATAGCCACGGCGGGCTGACGCGTAACAGAACAATGCCAAGCGCTGAAGCGGATCTCCTCGTCGGGCAGTCGTAGACCGTCCCGGGAGGCTGGTAGCCCTTGTGGTGCCCGGCGAGGTGATCCGCGGCGGCATCTCTGAGGAGGGTCGGGGTTCGGGGCGGAGCCCCGAGGTCTTCGGTGCCCGTGTCGGCGCAGACCCTCGCACTCTTCCGCGCCCATCGCCGGCAGCAAACCGCGGACCGACTGGCGGCGGGGGAGCGGTGGCAGGATCGCGGCCTGGTCTTCCCGTCCAAGGTCGGGACGCCGAGGGACCCGGACCACATCGACCGGACCTGGCACAAGATCCGGGCTGCGGCCGACCTCGACTGGCTGCGCCTGCACGACCTGCGTCATGCCTGCGCCACGTTCCTGCTCGTCTCAGGAGCGTCGCCACGAACGGTGATGAAGGTGCTCGGGCACAGCCAGATCGGGTTGACGATGAACACGTACGCCCACGTCCTGCCGGATATCGAGCGGGCCGCCGTGGACGAGGCCGCGAAGCACCTCTTCGGGTGACTTGGCTGTACGAATGGCTGTACGGGGGCCGTGGTGATCGTCCGAACCGGGTGCGGGAAGCCGCTGAGCTGCGGTGACGGTGGTGCGCCCGGCAGGATTCGAACCTGCGGCCTTGGGATTAGAAGTCCCCTGCTCTATCCGCTGAGCTACGGGCGCGCGCGTGGGTGTCGCGCCAAGAGGGTACCGCCGCGTCCCGGGTGCGCGGGGGAACGGGTGGTCGCGGCCGCGTCGCCGATCAGCGTCGCACGGCACGCCCCTCGGCGGCACCCGGGTTACCCGGGTCGGCAGACGGGCGGGTGCCCATGTCCGTACCCTCGGCGTCGTGCTGCTCGACCCGGAAACCGAGAACGACATCGCCTCCGAGCTGTGCAAGCTCCTCGGCCGCGCCATCCTGCCCGTCGGGCAGCTCGACGTGCCCGGTGGCGCCGGCCGCGGCTTCGGCACGGCGTTCTTTTTCCAGGAGGGCGGCGGGCAGGCGGTGCGCGAGTACCTGTTGACCGCGGACGCGGTCACCCGCGCGCCGTACGGGGAGATCGGTCTGCGGCCGAGCGTGACCGAACCGCCGGGCGCGGCGTCCGACGGGATCGTCCTGTCGGATTTCGCCGCGCGGTGGATCCACCCGCCGGCGGTCGGGGCCGCCGCGATGCCCACCGAGGGCCTGCATGAGCACGCCGAGGGCGAGGGCTGGCGGTGGCGGACGCAGCCGGTGACCGACGAGGCGGCCGCGTCCGCGGACGCCGTCGCCCGGATCCCGACGGAACCCGGGTCGGCGTTCGTGCTCGCGCTCGGCGTCGCCGCGGACGGGTCACGGCCGTTGGAGGCGGTGATCGAGCGGCTGGTCCGCGACGGTGACGACATCCGCGTCACCACGGAGCTGCCCGACGGGCACGTGGGCGCGCCGGTCTTCGGCGTCGAGGCCACCGCGGGCGGTGACCTCGCGGTGCACTGTCTGGGTCTGGTGCTGCCCCCCGAGGGCGGCGGCCACCGGATCGCGACCTTCGACCGGATCCGGGCGGCGCTCGCGGCGGCGACGCCGGGGGAGGACTGAGGGTCAGCCTTCGGCGGTCGCGCCGGCCCGGTCGTCGGCCGGCCGCCGGGCCGCCGGCGGCCCGGCCGGCGCCGGCTCGGTGGGGCCGGCGCCGAGGAAGGCCTCCGCCCACCGCCCGGCCTCGGTGAAGACCTGTTCCCGTACGGCGGGGCTGGAGAGCGTCAGGTCGTGCAGCCCGCCGTCGAAGCGAGCGAGGGTGACGTGCCGGCCGAGCCGGGGCGCCCAGCGGACCATGTGCTCCACGTCGAGCACGGCGTCGGCGAGGGTGGCCGAGTCGTGCCACTTGTTGCCCCGGAAGCTCCGGGTCGAGCAGGCCAGCAGCACCGGCACCGGGATGTCCAGCCCGGCGCGTAGCTGGCGCTGAGCGGTACGGATGGCGTTGATCCACCCGGCTCGGACAGGGAACCCGGCGAGCGGCTTCCAGGCCAGGTCGTAGCGCCACTCACCCCGGTGGTCGGCGTGCAGGCTCTCGCCGTACACGGTGCCGAGCCCGAAGGGGAGGACGCGGTGCGGCGCCCGGCGGCCCAGCCGGGAGACGGCGGCCGCGAGGGGTCGACGGACCAGCCAGGGCGCGTTGATGTCGAAGAACGGGCTGTTCAGAAAGAGGCCGTCGACCAGGCCGGCCTCGCGGCGGGCGTGCGCCCAGAGCGAGATGATCAGTCCGCCGGTGGAGTGGCCCATGGCGAGCAGGGTTTCGTGCCCCTCGTCGGCGCGGATGATCTTCGCGGCGGCGTCCAGTTCGGGGAAGTACTCGCTCAGGTCGTGGCAGAAGTTCGGGGTCTGGTGCGACAGCAGGCTGCGACCGTACTTCCGCAGGTCGAGGGCGTAGAAGTCCCAGCCGCGCTCGGCGAAGAAGTCGGCGACGTGGGTCTGGAAGAAGTAGTCGACGAAGCCATGCACGTACAGCACCGCCCGCCCGGTCGGGCGGTCGGCCCGGCGGCGGACCAGGGTCGCGACGACCGCTCCCTCGTCGTCGGTGCCCAGGTCGATCGTCTGCCGCTCGTACGGCGGTCCCAGCACGTCCGGTTCCACGACCGTGACGGTACGCCGCGAAGCTACCCGGCGGTAGCCCCCGCCCCGTCCGCGCCGGGCGGACGGGGCGGGGTCGGCCTCAGACGGTCTCCGCGTCGGCCCGGGCCGGGTCGGCGGCGGGCAGCTCGTCCCGCTCCCCGGCCTGGTCGGTGTCGGGCCGGCCGTTGTCCCGCAGGTGCTTGTTGTGCCGGGGCTCCTGTCGGGTCTTGGCGTCGTTGAGCCGCCGGCGCAGGTCGTCGCGGACGTCGTTGAGCGCGGCGTGCAGGTCCTCCTCGCTGGAGGTGGTGACGATCTTCTGCCGGCCGGCGACCCAGCACTCCAGCGTGACCTTCTGCCCCCGGGCCTCGCGGTCCTTGACCGACACCTCCAGCTCGGTGGCGTCGGCGTGGAACCCGGCCAGCCGGGCGTCCAGGGTCGCGAACTGCTCGGCGATCCAGTTCCGGTCCCCCTGGGAGAACCCGGCGCCGACGCGCAGGCACCCGGCCACGGTCGCGGGGTTCGCCACGGCGCTCATCGCCGGACCTCACCCTCGGCGCGGACGGAACCGGTCGTACGGAGTGAGCAGAGGATCATCTCGCTGGCCTTTCTCTCGGTTGATCAAATCCATACCGAGTCGGCCTCCGTCCGGAACCGCCCCGCCCCCGGCGGCCCGTCCGGTGATTCCGATCATGCTGCGGCCCAGGTCGGCGCCCCAGGGCCGGTCGGCCCTAGCAGACCGGACCTTGATCAGGCCGTTGTCCACAGCCGGCCGCGTCGTCCACAGGCCGCGCCGGTCGGGGTGCCGGTGGCGCGTCCGGTGGCCGAGGCTCGGCGTCGAGTCGACTCGACACGGCAAGCCCGAATCTCCCCCTGGAGGGACGATGTTCGATACGTACGTCACCATCGTCGGCAACGTGCTGACCGCGCCCGAGTGGCGCCGCACCACCCAGAGCAACACCCTGGTGGCCAACTTCAAGGTCGCCTCGACCGCCCGCCGGCTCGACCGGGACAGCGGCCGCTGGGTCGACGGGAACAGCCTGCGGGTCCGGGTCAACTGCTGGCGGAAGCTGGCCGAGGGGGTGGCCGCCTCGGTGATGGTCGGCGACCCGGTGGTCGTCGTCGGCCGCCTCTACACCCGCGACTGGACCGACGACGCCGGCAACCACCGCACCCTCTACGAGCTGGAGGCCGTCGCGGTCGGGCACGACCTGTCCCGCGGCCGGTGCCGGTTCCTGCGCAACCGGCCCGGCATGACCACCAGCACGGTCGAGGACGCGGAGGCGGAGCGCCGGGTGCACGGCGAGGCCACCGAGCCGGTGCCGCCCGCGCAGGTGCCCGCCTCGCTCGACGACCGGCCGTCCGACGACGAGTTCGAGCTGCCCGAGTTCACCGCCCCGCAGGCCGCGCACGACCTGCCCGACCCGGACCTCGACGGTCCGTCGGGCGGCGAGTTCGGCGCGGTGACCCGCCCCTTCGCCGACCGGGCCGACGGCGCCGGTGACGACGACGAGGACGAGGACGAGGACGGCGACGAGCTGGCCGCCGATCCCGGTGACGCCGGGACCCCCGACGAGCTGGACCCGGTCGTGGACGACAGCGCCACCGGCGTCACCCCGACCGGTCGGAGCCGGCGGGGCCGGGGGCGGACGCCGGTGCCCGCCTGAACCCTGGAGTCGTACACGGGGGAGCGGGGTGGCGACGCGAGAGTGGTCACCCCGCCGTACGACTAGGCTGGCCGGCCGGAGGTGGTGCGGGTGCGGCAGGCGACCGCGACGGCGAACTCGGCAGGGCTGGTGGTGGGCTACGCCCTGGACTCGCTCCTCGGCGACCCCCGCCGCTGGCACCCGGTGGCCGGCTTCGGCCGGGCGGCCGGCGCGCTGGAGCAGCGACTCTACCGGCCGGACCGGGCGGCCGGGGCGGCCCTCACCACGCTGGCCGTGGGCGCCCCGGTGCTGCTCGGCGTCGCCGCCACCCTCGCCACCCGGCGGCACCCGGTGGCCCGGGCGGCGCTGGTGGCCGCCGGCACCTGGACCGTCCTGGGCGGCCGCACCCTACGGCACGAGTCGCGGGTGATGGGCCGGGCGTTGCGGCGGGGCGACCTGCCCGCCGCCCGCCGCCGGCTCGGCCACCTCTGCGGTCGGGACCCGTCCGCGCTGGACGAGCCGGAACTGGCCCGGGCCACCGTCGAATCGGTCGCCGAGAACACCTCCGACGCGGTCGTCGCGCCGCTGGTCTGGGGCGCGGTCGCCGGGCTGCCCGGCCTGCTCGGCTACCGCGCGGCGAACACGCTCGACGCCATGGTGGGGCACCGCTCGCCCCGCTACGCCCGGTTCGGCACCCCGGCCGCCCGCCTGGACGACCTGCTGAACCTGGTACCCGCCCGGCTGACCGGGCTGCTCACCATCGCCGTCGCGCCGACCGCGCACGGCGACCGTGGCCGGGCCTGGCACGTCTGGCGGCGGGACCGCAACGACCATCCGAGCCCGAACGCCGGCCAGTGCGAGGCGGCCATGGCCGGCGCGCTCGGCGTCCGGCTGGGCGGGCGCAACGTCTACTTCGGTCGGTCCGAGGTGCGCCCGTACCTCGGCGACGGCCCCCGTCCCGAGGCGCGGCACCTCAAGCGGGCCGCCCGGATCTCCGGCGCGGTCGGGCTGGCCGCCCTCGGGATCGCGGCGGTGTATCCGCTCACGGTGGGGCGACTGGTGTCCGCCGTCGGCCGGCATGGGTTGCGGGCGCTGCGCCCGGCACGGGGGAGCGGGCGGTGAGCGGCGGACTGTTGGTCGCCGGGACCACCTCGGACGCCGGCAAGAGCGTGCTCACCGCCGGCATCTGTCGATGGCTGCACCGGCAGGGCGTAAAGGTCGCGCCGTTCAAGGCGCAGAACATGTCCAACAACTCGGCGGTGGTGGTCGGCCCGGACGGGCGCGGCGGCGAGATCGGCCGCGCCCAGGCGATGCAGGCGGCCGCCTGCGGGCTGGCCCCGGACCTGCGCTTCAACCCGGTGCTGCTCAAGCCCGGCAGCGACCACGCCAGCCAGGTGGTGCTGCTCGGCGAGGCCGTCGACACGGTCACCGCCGGCAACTACCGCGAACTGCGTCCGCGGCTCGCCGGGACCGCCTTCGCCGCTCTCGCCGAGCTGCGGGCGGCGTACGACGTGGTGATCTGCGAGGGAGCCGGCAGCCCGGCGGAGATCAACCTGCGAGCCGGCGACTACGTCAACATGGGGCTCGCCCGGCACGCCGGGCTGCCCACGATCGTGGTCGGCGACATCGACCGGGGTGGCGTCTTCGCCTCGATGTTCGGCACGGTCGCCCTGCTCGACCCGGCCGACCAGGCACTGATCGCCGGCTTCGTGATCAACAAGTTCCGCGGCGACCTCGGACTGCTCCAGCCCGGGTTGGACATGCTGCACCAGGTCACCGGCCGGCCGACGTACGGGGTGCTCCCCTGGGAGCTGGACCTCTGGCTGGACGCCGAGGACTCGCTCGCCTACGGCCGGGTGCTCGGTCGCCCGGGTGCCCCGTACGGCACCGACTGGCTGGACGTCGCCGTGGTCCGGCTGCCCCGGATCAGCAACGCCACCGACGTCGAGGCGCTCGCCACCGAGCCCGGCGTCCGGGTCCGGCTGACCGTCGAGCCCGCCGAGCTGGCCGCAGCCGACCTGGTCGTGCTCCCCGGCTCCAAGTCCACCGTGGCCGACCTGGCCTGGCTGCGCGAGACCGGGCTGGCCGACGCGGTGCTTGCGCACGTCGCCGCCGGCAAGCCGCTGCTCGGCATCTGCGGCGGCTTCCAGATGCTCGCCCGGGCCATCCACGATCCGGTGGAAAGCCGCCAGGGCAGCATCCCCGGGCTGGGCCTGCTGCCCATCGAGGTCACCTTCGACCCGCGCAAGACCGTCCGCCAGTCCACCGGCACCGCCGCCGGCGGCGTCCCGGTCCGTGGCTACGAGATCCACCACGGGTACGTCTCCACCACCACGCCGGCCCTGCCCCCGCTGCTCCGGCACGCCGACGGCAGCGGCGAGGGCGCACTCCTCGGCGCGGTGCACGGCACCCACTGGCACGGGGCCTTCGAGTCCGACGGGTTCCGCCGCCGGTTCCTCACCGAGGCGGCCCGGCTCGCCGGGCGGACCGGCTTCCGGGTCGCCCCGGACACCGCGTTCGCCGCCGCCCGGGAACGGACCCTGGACCTGCTCGGCGACCTCGTCGAGGAGCACCTGGACACGGCCGCCCTCCGGCGCCTGATCGAGTCCGGCCCGCCCGCCGGCCTCCCCGTCATCCCGCCGGGCGCCCCACCCGCCTGACCACCCACTCTCGCCCCCGGCGACCCGGACCGCGGTTCCGGACGGCCTGGCACCGCAGCCAGCCGGAGGGTGTGGGCCGACGGTCAGTAGCGGACGTCGGCGAGGCGGTCGGACATCGGCAGTCCCGCCTCCCGCCACGCCTGTACGCCACCGATCATGTCCGTGGCCCGGCGCAGGCCGAGGGCCTGAAGGCTGGCCGCGGCGAGGCTGGAGCTGAAGCCCTCGCGGCAAACCACCACGATCTCCCGGTCGTAGCCGGTGGCCTCGGGAATCCGCCAGATGCTCGCCGGGTCGAGCCGCCACTCCAGCACCGTCCGGTCGATCACGATGCCCCGGGCAGTTCGCCCTGCTCGCGACGCTGCACCTCGGTACGCGTGTCGACCAGCAGCGAGCCCGCGCGGACCGCCTCGACGGTCTCGTGCGGGGTCAGCCGGTGAAGCCCGGCCCGGGCCTGTTCCAGCAGGGCGTCGACGCCCGGACTCATCACGTCATGGAGCACCTCCCGATCATGCCGGCGGCGTCGCCGCTCCGCCCGGAGAACGGCCCCGCCGAGCCGCAGGATCCAGCGGACGGGGGACTTTCCCAACGTCGACCGACCCTGCCAACGTTCCTGGCCACCGCGCTAGCGTCGGGCGGGTGACGGTGACGGTGGCGGTGGTCGAGGCGTACGCCGAGCTGGCCCGGCGGGTGCTCGCCCGGCCGGCGCGGTTGGGGCGTACCCGGATGGTGGCCGTCGACGGGCCGAGCGGCGCGGGGAAGACCGTCTTTGCGACGCGGCTCGCGGACGCCCTCGCCGCGCTGCCCGGCGGCGGCCGACCACCGGTGGTGCGAACCGACGACCTGCTGGACGGCTGGGACGACCAGCTCACCTTCTGGCCGCGGCTGGAGGAGCGGGTGCTCGCGCCGCTGCGGGACGGGCGGCCCGGCGCGTACCGGCGGTACAGCTGGGTGCGGCGCTGCTTCCTGCCCCGGCAGGTGCCGGTGCCGGTCGGGCCGGTGCTGGTGGTGGAGGGGGTGAGCGTGGCGCGCGCGGCGGCCCGGCCGGAGCTGACCCTGTCGGTCTTCGTCACCGCTCCGTCACCGCTGCGGCAGTCCCGCGCGCTCACCCGGGACGGGCCGGAGATCCTGCCCGAGTTGCGCCGCTGGCACGCCGGCGAGCGGGCGCACTTCGCGGCCGACGGCACCGAGGCCGCGGTCGACCTGGTGGTCGACGGCGCGCCCGCTCTCCCGCACGACGCCGACCGCTACTACGTCCGTCGCCCCTGACCGGGCCGGCCCGGCCCAAGATCCGCACAAACTCCGGGAAAGTGCGGCCTCGTCGCGCCCGAAGGCCACCTCTTGGGGAAACCGCGCTGACCGCGCGGGCGGTGGGGGACCGGGTGGAGCGGGCTCGGGGGGTGCCGCCGGGTAAGGCCGGCATACCATGCCGGTCATGACCACACCGATCATGTCCGAGTCCGAGGTGCGGGCCGCCGTCGAGCGTGAACTGCCCGGAGTCCGTGCCGACCTCGAACGTCTCGTCCACATCCCGGGTATCGCCTTCGAGGGCTTCGACCACTCGCACGTGGAGCGATCTGCCGAGGCGGTGGCCGAGCTGCTGCGCGGCTGCGACCTCGATGTCAAGATCGTGCGTCGCGGCGGTCAGCCTGCGGTGATCGGGAGGAAGGCGGCCCCGCCCGGCGCGCCCACCGTGCTGCTCTACGCCCACCACGACGTCCAGCCGGTCGGCGACCGCTCGCTGTGGGAGTCCGACCCGTTCGAGCCGGTCGAGCGGGACGGCCGCCTCTACGGTCGCGGCGCCGCCGACGACAAGGCCGGCATCATGGCGCACGTCGCCGCGCTGCGCGCGTTCGGCGACCGCCTCCCGGTCGGCGTGGTCCTCTTCATCGAGGGCGAGGAGGAGTTCGGCTCCGACTCGCTGGAGCAGTTGCTGGAGGAGCACCGCGAGGAGATCGCCTCGGACGTCATCGTGATCGCCGACTCCGGCAACTGGGACATCGGCGTGCCGGCGCTGACCACCTCGCTGCGCGGCATCGTCAACTGCTTCGTCGAGGTCCGCACCCTCGATCACGCGGTGCACAGCGGCATGTTCGGCGGCGCGGTGCCGGATGCCCTCACCACGCTGGCGAAGTTGCTCGCCACCCTGCACGACGACGCCGGGGACGTGGCCGTCGAGGGGCTGGTCGGTCGGGAGGGCGCCAGCGTCGACTACCCGGAGGACCGGTTCCGCGCCGAGGCCGGCCTCGGCACCGGGGTCGAGCTCATCGGCACCGGGCGGATCACCGACCGGCTCTGGACCAAGCCGGCCCTCGCGGTGCTCGGCATCGACGCCCCGGCCACCGGGGAGGCGCCGAACGCGCTGGTCCCGGCCGCCAAGGCCAAGCTGAGCGTGCGGCTGGCGCCGGGCGACGACCCGAAGAAGGCGTACGCGGCGCTCCGCGCCCACCTGGAGGAGCACGCGCCGTGGGGCGCGCAGGTGACGGTGACCTTCGAGCACGACGGCGACCCCTGCGTCATCGACGCCACCGGGCCGATGTTCGACGCCGCCCGCTCGGCCTTCCGGGTCGCCTGGGACGGCACCGACCCGATCGACATGGGCGTCGGCGGCTCGATCCCGTTCATCGCCACCTTCCAGGAGATGTTCCCGCGGGCGGCGATCCTGGTGACCGGCGTGGAGGACCCGTTCTCCCGGGCGCACGGGCCGAACGAGAGCCTGCACCTGGGCGAGTTCGCCCGGGTCTGCCTGGCCGAGGCGCTGCTGTTGGCCAACGTCGCCGAGGCGGCCACGAACCGGAGTTGAGCGCCTGGAACCGTAACTTCGGGGCCGATGTCGGAGTTTGGGGTGTGTCGGACGCAGGGGTGTTATAGCCTTTCGAACATGCGTACGAACGACGAGATGGCGCGGCTCCAGGCCGCCGTGAGTGCTCTGGGGGACGTCGACGTCTCCGCGTGGCCCGAGGACACGCTCAAGGATCAGCTCGGCGAGCTCTCCGCCGCGCTGGTCGCACTCGACACGCTGCTCACCCGGGTCGCGGAAGAGGTCCGCGGCCGCGGTCTGCGGATCGAGGAGCCGGTCTCGGCCTGACCGGGACCGGCCTCCGTCCGGCTCCGCCGGGTGGACCTGCCGGTGGGGCGCGGTCCGGGCCGACCGCCGTACCGGGCGGCGCGCGGGACCCGTCGCACGGTCGTGATGCCCCGCCGTGTCGGTGGTGACTGGCAGGATGAGGGCCGTGCGATTCCTCGACCTGGCGGCCACCTCCGCCGCGGTGGGCGCCACTAGCGGCCGGCGGGCCAAGGTGGAGCTGCTCGCCGCCGCGCTCCGGGCGCTCGACCCGCCCGAGGTGCCGGCCGGTTCCGGCTATCTCGCCGGCGAGCTGCGCCAACGGCAGACCGGTGTGGGGTGGGCCAGCCTGCGCGACCTGCCGCCGCCGGCCGCCGAACCCACGTTGACCGTGGCCGGGGTCGACGCGGCGATCGACGAGATCGCCGCGGTCCGTGGCGCCGGTTCGCAGGCCCGTCGCCGGGAGCTGGTCGGCCGGCTCTTCGCCGCGGCCACCGGCGATGAGCAGCGGATGCTTCGCGGCCTGTTCAGCGGCGAGCTGCGGCAGGGCGCCCAGGCCGGGCTGCTCGCCGACGCGG
This sequence comes from Micromonospora inositola, assembly GCF_900090285.1. Taxonomy (NCBI): domain Bacteria; kingdom Bacillati; phylum Actinomycetota; class Actinomycetes; order Micromonosporales; family Micromonosporaceae; genus Micromonospora; species Micromonospora inositola. The sequence continues at coordinate 3,180,273 of NZ_LT607754.1, forward strand.
TCGCCCGGGCCGCCGAGGTGCCCGTGGCCGCCGTCCGCCGGGCGCTGCTGCTCGCCGGTGACCTGCGGGCCGTCGCGGTGGCCGCGCTCTCCGGCGGCGCGGCCGCGCTGGCCGGCTTCGGGCTCCAGGTCGGCCGCCCGCTGGCCCCGATGCTGGCGCAGAGCGCCCCCTCGGTGGACGAGGCGCTCACCGCGACCGGCGTCCCGGCGGTTGTCGACGTCAAGCTGGACGGCATCCGGATCCAGGTGCACCGGTCCGGCCAGGACATCGCCGTCTTCACCCGCAGCCTGGACGAGATCACCTCCCGGCTGCCCGAGGTGGTCGCCGCGGTGCGCGCACTGCCCGCCCGCGAGCTGGTCCTCGACGGGGAGGCGATCGGGCTGGACGCCACCGGCCGCCCGCTGCCGTTCCAGCAGACCTCCAGCCGGGCCGCCCGCCGCGCCACGCCGAGCACCACCGGTGCCAGCCCGGTCGCCCCGGCCGTGCTGGCGGCCGCCGGGAGCACCGGCGAGACCGTGCTGACGCCGTACTTCTTCGACCTGCTGCACCTCGACGGCGCGGATCTGATCGACCTGCCGGGCCGGGAGCGGTGGGCCGCGCTGGCCGGCGTGGTGGACCCGACGCTGCTGGTCGGCCGGATGGAGGTGGACGGGCCCGAGCAGGCCGGCGAGGCGTTCGCCGCGGCGGTCGACGCCGGTCAGGAGGGGGTGGTGGTCAAGGACCCGGCGGCCCCCTACGACGCGGGCCGGCGCGGGTCGGCCTGGGTCAAGGTGAAGCCCCGGCACACCCTCGACCTGGTGGTGCTGGCGGTGGAGTGGGGGAGCGGGCGGCGGCAGGGCTGGCTCTCCAACCTGCACCTGGGGGCCCGGGATCCGCGCACCGGCGAGTTCGTGATGCTCGGCAAGACGTTCAAGGGGCTCACCGACGAGCTGCTGCGCTGGCAGACCGAGCGGTTCCTCGGCCTGGCGGTGGAGAAGGGCGACTGGGTGGTCCGGGTGCGTCCCGAGCAGGTCGTCGAGATCGCGTTCGACGGGGTGCAGACCAGCAGCCGCTACCCGGGCGGGATGGCGCTGCGGTTCGCCCGCGTGGTGCGCTACCGGGACGACAAGACCGTGGCCGAGGCGGACACCATCGACGCGGTCCTGGCCATCCACGCCGGTCGGGTCACCGGCTGAGCGGGAGCCCGCCGGGTCAGGCCGACGCGCTCGACGCCGGTTCCGCCGCCCGGTCCACCGGCGGGCGGGGCTTGTCCAGCCCGGCCTCCCGGCGCGCCTCCCGGCGGGCGACCCAGCCGTAGCCGACGAGGCTCATGCCGGCGAAGAGCCACCACTGCACCACGTAGCCGAAGTTCTGCCAGTTGTTGGTGTGCCCGATCGGCACCGCCTGGAAGGCCGGGTCGGCGGCCGGGGTCTGCTGGTCGAGCAGCAGGTAACCGCCGTGGATCGGGTAGGGCAGTTCCCGGGCGAGCCGGCTGACGCCGATCCGCCGGGTCTCCAGCTTGCCGTCGCGCCGGTCCACCGCGCCGGCGCCGCTCTCGCTGGCCAGCACCCGGCCGGTGACGGTCACCTCGCCGGTGGGCGCGGCCGGCACCTGCGGCTGGGTGGTGGCGCCGGCGCCGGGGGCCGGCGGGATCCAGCCCCGGTCCACCAGCACGGCCGTGCCGTCGGCGAGCACCAGCGGGGTGAGCACCTCGAAGCCGACCGTGTTGTCGACCGTCCGGGCGCGGACCAGGACGACGTTCGCCGGGTCGTACCGGCCGGTGGCGGTGGCCCGGGTCCAGGTGAGCCGGTCGGCGGGGGCGGGGCCGGCGGTGCCGGGTCCGCCGGTCGGGGCGGCCATCGCGTCGCGCAGCGGCGCGGGCGGCATGGTCGCGCCGGCGTCGATCCGCTCGTTGATCGCCGTACGCCCCCGGTAGCGGTCCAGCTGCCAGTTGCCGAGGAACACCATCAACGCGGCGGCGACCAGGGTCAGCGCGAGACAGCCCAGCCAGCGCGGGGTGAGCAGGAACCGGTACACGCATCGAGGCTACCCGTATGAGCGGGGCCACTGAGCTGCGCGGGCCCGAACCGGCCGGTCGGCGGCCGCCAGCCGTCGGTCCGGCCGGGTATGGTCACGCGGGCGGACCGCGCGACCGGTCGGCCGCGCACCACCCCCACCACGTGCGTCCCGTCGCCTGCGAGGAGTCGATGATGACCGTCGTGCCGCGCGTCTTGCTGAGCGCGCCCTCCTCCGGGCACGGCACCAGCGCCCTCTCCCTCGGGCTGCTCGCCGCCGTGGCGGACCGGGGGCTCGACGTGGCCGGCTTCAAGGTCGGGCCGGATCAGGTCGACGCGGCGTACCTGGGGCTGGCCGCCGGCCGCCCGGGGCGCAACCTTGACCCCCGGCTGGTCGGCCCGGAGCGGATCGCCCCGCTCTTCGCGCACGGGTCCGCGGGGGTCGGGCTCGCGGTGGTGCAGGGCACCATGGGGCTCTACGACTCGGTCGCCGGCCGGCCGGAGACCGAGTCCAGCGCAGCGATCGCCGCGGCCCTGCGCAGCCCGGTCGTGCTGATGGTGGACGTGGCCGCGATGGGGCAGTCGGTGGCCGCCCTCGTGCACGGCTTCCGGGCGTACGACGAGCAGCTCTGGCTCGGTGGTGTGATCCTCAACCGGGTGGCCTCGCCCCGGCACGAGGCGATGCTCCGCGGGGCCCTCGACGACATCGGCGTGCCGGTCTACGGTGCGCTGCGCCGGCACGAGTTGCCCCCGGTGCTGCCCGCCCGCCGGCACGGCCTGGTCCCCGCGATCGCGCGGGACGCCGAGGCGGTCCGCGCGGTGCGCCGGCTCGGCGAGGCGGTGGCCGCGACGGTCGACCTGGACCGGCTGCTGGCGCTGGCCCGCTCGGCGCCGGCGCTGGCCGTCGACCCCTGGTCGCCGGAGCCGGCGGTGGGGGCGCCGGGCGGAGCGCGCCCGGTGGTCGCGCTGGCCGGTGGCCCGGGGGGCAGCTACAGCCACCCGGAGACGGCCGAGCTGCTCCGCGCCGCCGGCGCCGAGGTGGTGACGTTCGACCCGCTGCGTGACGAGGCCCTGCCGGCCGGCGCCCGCGCGCTGGTTGTCGGCGGCGGGCTCCCCGAGTCGTACGCGGGCGAGCTGTCGGCCAACCGTCGGCTCTGCATCGCCGTGGCCGAGCTGGCCCGCACCGGCCGCCCGGTGATCGCCGAGGGGGCCGGCCTGCTCTGGCTGGCCCGGGAGCTGGACGGGCTGCCGATGTGCGGGGTGCTCGACGCGATCGGCGCGAGCCGGGACGGCATGGTGATCGGCTACCGGGAGGCGACCGCCCCGACGGACAGCGTGGTGGCCGCCGCCGGCACGGTGGTGGTCGGGCACAAACAGCACAGCGCGGTGCTCACCCCGCGGGCCGGCGAGCGGCCGGCGTGGAGCTGGGACGGCGGCGCGCCGGAGGGCTTCGTCTGGCGGGTCGTGCACGCCTCGCAGCTCGTCCCGCACTGGGCCGCGTACCCGGAGATCGCCGCCCGGCTGGTGGCCGCCGCGGCGGTGGAGCCGGCGACCGCCGAGGCCCCGGCGTGATCGGACAGGTGGCCGTGCGCCGCTTCCCGGCGCTGACCGTCGTGGCCGCCGACCTCCGCTGACCCGGCCGGCCGGCCGCCGCCGCAGAGTCGATCAAGAGGTTTGCGTCGGGAACCGCGGGGATCCGGACGCAAACCTCTTGATCAACTAACCCGGGCGCACCCCCGGGCGGTCCGGTGGTGGGTGGTCGGCGCGGCGGTCAGCCGACGATCTGGTCGGACGGCGGGGTGAACTGGCGGGTCGGCTGGCCCTTGAGCGCGTCGCGGAGGGTCTCGGCGACCGCGTTCACCGGGATCTGGGACTGGCCGTCACCCACGGCGTTGAACGGATTGTCCGGATCGGCGATGAAGCTCGCTGCCGCCAGCTCCGGCGTGTACCCGACGAACCAGGCGGACCGGGTGCTGTCTGTGGTACCCGTCTTGCCGGCCACCGGGCGGCCCACCGTGCCCCGGACGCTGTCGGCGGTCGACCAGCCGCCGCAGCTGCCCTTCGCCGGGGTGTCGCCGGTCGGGCAGCGGGCGGCGTCGGTGGCGGCCCGGGCCGCGTCCGCGCTGACCACCTGCCGGCAGCGTGGCTTGGCGATTTCCCGCTGCACCCCGCCCGGCGTGGTGTACGTGGCCGGCGTCCCGTCCCGGTTCAGGATCGAGTTCACCGGGATGGCCTCGCAGTACCGGCCGTCGGCGGCGACCGCCGCGTACGCGTTCGCCATCTCCAGCGGGGTGGCGTCGGAGACGCCCAGGGTGAACGCGCCCCACATTTTCGCCTTGACCGGGGACGCGTGGTCCCGGTCCACGTCGGTCCGCCAGCGCAGCCCGAGCTGCTCGGCCAGGCGGACCGCCTTGTCCGCGCCCACGTGCTCCTCCAGCTGCACGAAGTACGTGTTCACGGACTTGCCGAAGCCGGACCACATGGTCTGCCGGCCGGTCATCGCGCCGCTGGCGTTGGACGGGGCCCACCCGTTGTAGATGGCCGACTGGTAGCGGTACGGCGAGTTGTACGCGGTGGAGAGCGTCATGCCGGAGTTGAGTGCGGCCAGCATCGGGAACATCTTGAACGTCGATCCGGCCTGGTAGCCCGCGAGGCTGCCGCCGCCGAGCAGCGGCGCGACGGTGTTCGGGTAGTTCGCCTTGATGTTCGGCCCGGCCTCGGGGTTGGAGTTGGGTCCGTTCTCGCTGAGGTCCAGGGAGTAGTTGCGGTTCACCGCCATCGCCTTGATCCGACCGGTGCCGGGCTCGGCGACCACGATCCCGTTGGCGAACGGGCTGCCGGTGCTGTCCTTGGCGCCGACGTTCTTCTCGGCCGCCCCCTGGGTCTTCGGGTCGATGGCCAGCACGATCCGGTAGCCGCCCCGGCGCAGTTTGTCCATCCGTTCCAGCCGGTTCACGCCGAACGCCGGCTGCCCGCTCCACCAGTTCTTCAGGTAGTCGCAGTAGAAGCCCCACGTGGTGTACTTCTTGTCGATCGAGGCGCAGTCGTTGGGCGGATTGGTGAGCTTCAGCTGGATCGGCTGGGCCTTCGCCGTCGCGGCGGCGTCCGGGGAGAGGTAGCCGAGCTGGGACATCCGGTCCAGCACATAGTTGCGCCGGCCGGTGGCGTCCTGCTGGTCCGAGGTGATCGGGTCGTACTCGGACGGGGACTTGACCAGGCCGGCCAGGGTGGCCGCCTCGACCGGGGTGAGGGTGGCCGGGATCTTGGAGAAGAAGATCTGCGAGGCGGCGTAGATCCCGTACGCCCGGTGGCCGAAGTAGGCCGAGTTGAGGTAGCGCTCCAGGATCTGCTCCTTGCTCAGCTCTTTCTCCACGTCCAGCGCCATCCGCATTTCCTTGACTTTGCGCAGGCTGGTCTGCTGGGTGGCCTCCTGGACCTCCTTCGGGGTGCTGGCGCTGTCCCGCAGAGCCATCCGGACGTACTGCATGGTCAGCGTGGAGGCGCCCTGGGAGACGCCGCCGGAGCGGGCATTGGACACGAAGGCGCGGGCCACGCCCTTCGGGTCGACGCCGTGGTGCTGGTAGAAGCGGTTGTCCTCGGCGGCGACGATCGCCTGCTGGATGTTCGGCGACATGTCCGAGATCTTCGTGTACTGCCGGTATTCCTCGTAGAACATCGTCAGCACGGTCCTGCCGTCCGGCGCGTACAGGTACGACGTCTCGGCGGGCAGCGCGGTCCTCAGGATGCTCGTCTTCTGCTCCACTGCGTGCGCGGTGGCCTTGGCGCCGATGCCAGTGACGGCGGCCAACGGGTACGCCACGGCGGCGACCACGATGCCGGCGATCAGCCCGGCGCGGAGGAGGGGAAGGGTACGACCAGCGGAGACAAGGGGTCGGTTGCTCACGTGGTCAAGCTATGACATTTCCGATTCGGAAGTGAGAAGAATTCATAAACGGGCGAGCGGGTGGAGGAGTGGTGACGCGGCCCACGCCGGGATCCGCTGTCCCGCACGGCAGCTTCCCGGCAGGATCGCGGACATGCACGCTGAGCTGATCGGGACGCCCGGCCTCGGAGAGGCGGGCCCGGCGGCCGGACCCGAGCCGGACCTCGCCCACCACGGCGACGTCGAGGCCAGCCCCGGTCTGGTCGACCTCGCGGTCAACGTCCGCCGGGCCCCGATGCCGGACTGGCTGGCCGACCCGGTGGTCGCGTCGCTGACCGACCTGGCCGCGTACCCGGACCCCGGGCCCGCCCGTGCGGCCGTCGCCGCCCGGCACGGGCGTCCCCCGGAGGAGGTACTCCTCACCGCCGGCGCCGCCGAGGCCTTCGTGCTGATCGCCCGGGCGCTGCGCGACGCCCGCTGGCCGGTGGTGGTGCACCCGCAGTTCACCGAGCCGGAGGCCGCGCTGCGGGCCGCCGGGCACGCCGTCGAACGGGTGCTGCTCGACCCGGCCGACGGCTTCCGGCTCGACCCGGCCCGGGTGCCCGCCGACGCCGACCTGGTCATGATCGGCAACCCGACCAATCCCACCTCGGTGCTGCACCCCGCGGCGGCGCTGGCCGAGCTGGCCCGGCCGGGCCGGGTGTTGGTGGTCGACGAGGCCTTCGCCGACACCACGCTCACCCCCGGCGTCGACGGCGAGCCGGAGTCCCTCGCGGCCCGCCGCGACCTGCCCGGCCTGCTCGTGGTGCGCAGCCTGACCAAGACCTGGGGACTGGCCGGCCTGCGGATCGGCTACCTGCTCGGCGAGGCCGGGCTGCTCGCCCGCCTCGCCGCCGCCCAGCCGCTCTGGGCGGTCTCCACCCCGGCGCTCGCCGCCGCAACCGCCTGCGCGTCGCCGACCGCGGTCGCGGCCGAGCGCGCCATCGCCGCGCGGCTCGCCGCCGACCGCGACCACCTGGTGGCCCGCCTGTCCGGCCTGCCCGGCGTACGCGTCGCGGGCCAGCCGGCCAGCGCCTTCGTGCTGATCCACCGGCCCGGCGCCGACCGGGTCCGCGAACGGCTGCGCGAGCGCGGCTGGGCGGTCCGTCGGGGCGACAGCTTTCCCGGGCTCGGCCCGGACTGGCTGCGGATCGCGGTGCGCGACCGGGCCACCACCGACGCGTTCACCGAGGTACTGACGGAGATCCTGGAGGCATGATGTTGGAGTCCACCGTCGCGGCGATCGGGCCGCTCGACGAGGCGGCAATGGTCGCCGCCCGCGACCTCCAGGGCCGGCTGACCAAGCCCGCCGGGTCGCTCGGCGCCCTGGAGCCCCTCTCGGTACGCCTCGCCGGGCTGGCCGGGAGCTGCCCGCCGCCGCTGCCGGAGCCGGCCGCGGTGGCGATCTTCGCGGGCGACCACGGGGTGCATGCCCAGGGGGTCACCCCCTGGCCGCAGGAGGTCACCGCCCAGATGATCGGCAACTTCCTGGCCGGCGGGGCGGTGGTGAACGCGTTCGCCCGGCAGGCCGCCGCCTCGGTGACCGTGGTGGACGTCGGCGTGGCCACCCCGCTGCCGATGGACCCGGCCGCGGTCGCCGGCCCGGCCGGGCCCCGGCTGGTGGCCGCGAACGTCCGGCCCGGCACCCGGGACATGACGGTCGGCGCCGCGCTCACCCGGGACGAGGCGCGGGCTGCGGTGGAGACCGGCATCCGGGTCGCCGGCGGGCTGATCGACGGGGGCGCCGGCATCCTGCTGACCGGGGACATGGGCATCGGCAACACCACGCCGGCCGCCGCGCTGATCGCCGTCTTCGCCGCTGTCGACCCGGCGGCGGCGACCGGTCGCGGGACCGGGGTGGACGACGAGACGTACCGGCGGAAGGTCGACGTGGTGCGCGGCGCGCTCGACCGGCACGCGCCCGACCCGGCGGACCCGCTGGGCGTGCTGGCCGCGGTCGGCGGGCTGGAGCACGCCGCGCTGGCGGGGCTGATCCTGGGCGCCGCCGCGCGCCGGGTCCCGGTGCTGCTGGACGGCGTGATCGCGGTCAGCGCCGCGCTGGCCGCCGCCGCGTTCGCGCCGGACGCCGTCGGGGCGATGGTCGCCGGGCACCGCTCCGCTGAGCCGGGGGCCACCGCGGCGCTGCGGCACCTGGGCCTCGATCCGCTGATCGACCTCGGGCTGCGCCTCGGCGAGGGGACCGGCGCGCTGCTCGCGCTGCCGGTCGTCACCGGCGCGGTCCGGGTGCTGCACGAGGTGGCCACCTTCGACTCCGCGGGAGTGGCCGAGAAGTGAGCGAGCGGAGCGAGCGAGCCACCCGGCTCGGTGGCGCGGCGCCTCGCGCCGCCGCGGAGCGGAGCGAGGCGGCGGCGTGAGCGCCAACCCGTACCCCCTCGGCCTGCGGCTCGCGGGCCGGCGCGTGGTCGTGGTGGGCGGGGGAGCGGTGGCCACCCGGCGGGTGCCCGCTCTGCTCGACGCGGGCGCGGACGTCCTGCTGGTCGCGCCGGAGCTGACCCCGGCGCTGCGCGCCCACGTCGACGCGGGCCGGCTGCGCTGGGAGCCGCGCCGGTTCGTCCCGGCCGACCTGGACGGCGCGTGGCTGGTCCAGGTCGCCGTCGACGACCGGGCGGCCGCCGCCGCGGTCAGCGCCGCCGCCGCCGAGCGCCGGATCTTCTGCGTACGCGCCGACGACCGCGCCGCCGCCACCGCGTGGACGCCGGCGGTGACCCGGCACGGCCCGGTCACCGTGGCCGTGCTCGGTGGCGGCGACCCACACCGCGCGATGGCCGTCCGGGACGCCGTGCGGGACCTGCTCAACGTCCGTACCGGCCTGGCATCCGCCGGCGGGACCACGGCCGGCCCGACGGGGAGTCCGGACGCTGTGCCGGCCGCGACCGGTCCGGAAGCGGCCCCGGGCTCGGGCGGGTGGGGCCCGGGGGCGGCGGAGTCGGCGCGGGGCGGGGGCGCCCCGGGTCGGGTGGCGCTGGTGGGTGCCGGCCCGGGCGACCCGGAGCTGATCACGGTGAAGGGGTGGCGGCTGCTCACCGAGGCGGAGGTGGTGGTCGCCGACCGTCTCGTGCCCGGGCTGCTCCTCGACGAGCTGCGCCCCGACGTCGAGCTGGTCGACGCCTCCAAGATCCCCTACGGCCCGTCCCGCGCCCAGGAGGAGATCAACCGGATCCTGGTCGACCGGGCCCTGGCCGGGAAGTTCGTGGTCCGGCTCAAGGGCGGTGACCCGTACGTCTTCGGCCGAGGCGGCGAGGAGCTGCTCGCGTGCGCGGAGGCCGGGGTACCGGTGACCGTGGTGCCCGGGGTGACCAGCGCGATCGCCGTGCCGGCGGTGGCCGGCGTCCCGGTCACCCACCGGGCCGTGGCGCACGAGTTCACCGTCGTCTCCGGGCACGTCGCGCCCGACTCGCCGGCCTCGCTGGTGCGCTGGGAGGCGCTCGCCGGCCTGCGCGGCACCCTGGTCGTCCTGATGGGTCTGAAGAACCTGCCCGCCATCACCGCCACCCTGATCGCGCACGGCAAGGACCCGGCCACGCCCGCCGCCGTCGTCCAGGAGGGCACCACGGGCGCCCAGCGCAGCCTGCGGTCCACGCTGGCAGCGGTCGCCGCCGACGTGGTCGCCGCGGGCCTCCGCCCGCCCGCCATCGTGGTGATCGGCGACGTGGTGGGCGCGCTCGACGTCTGATCGACCCCCACAACGCCGAGGTGGCGGTGTCCTGGTCACCCGGACACCGCCACCTCCGCGAAATGGCGCTGGCGTTACTGCTTGAGCATGTTGTCGAGGAGCAGGGCACAGCGGATCAGGCCGAGGTGGCTGTACGCCTGCGGGTGGTTGCCCAGGCCGCGCTCGGCGAGCGGGTCGTACTGCTCGGGGAGCAGTCCGGTCGGGCCCGCCGTGTCGACCATCAGGGTGAACAGCTCCTCGGCGTCGGTGCGCCGACCGGTGCGCAGGTACGCCTCGATCAGCCACGCCGTGCAGACGTGGAAGCCGCCCTCCCGGCCGGGCAGGCCGTCGTCCCAGTGGTACCGGTAGACGACCGGCCCGCTGCGCAGGTCCGCCTCGATCTTGAGCACGGTCGACAGGAAGCGCGGGTCGTCGCCGGGGAGCAGCCCGGAGATGCCGATCCAGAGCGACGAGGCGTCCATCTCGTCGTGCCCGTACGCGACGCTGTACGCCTCGACCTCGTCGTGCCAGCCGTACTCCAGCACGTTCGCGCCGATCCGGTCGCGCAGCTCCACCCACTCCGGCCGGTCCTCGTGGCCGTGCTGCCGCACCACGTGCAGCGCCCGGTCGACGGTCATCCAGCACATGACCTTGGAGAAGATGTGGTGCCGCGGGGGGAGGCGGGCCTCCCAGATGCCGTGGTCGGGCTCGTGCCAGCGGCGGCGGACCGCCTCGACCATGTTCTCCAGCACCCGCCACTCGTCGTCGCGGACCGAGCCACGCGCGTCGGCCACCGCGGCGATCAGGTCGGCGATCGGGCCGAAGACGTCGAGCTGGAGCTGGTGGTTGGCGAGGTTGCCGACCCGGACCGGCCGGGAGCCGGCGTACCCGGGCAGGGTGTCGATGACCGCCTCGGCGCCCAGCTCGTACCCGTCCACCGTGTAGAGCGGGTGCAGCCGCTCCGGGTGCCCGCCGGTGCGCTCGACGACGCCGTCGATCCAGCGCAGCAGCCCTTCCGCCTCCTCGGCGGAGCCGAGATCGACCAGCGCCCGCGCGGTCATCGCCGCGTCGCGCAGCCAGCAGTAGCGGTAGTCCCAGTTCCGGACGCCGCCCAGCTCCTCGGGGAGCGAGGTGGTCGCTGCGGCAAGGATCGAGCCGGTGGCCTCGTGGCAGAGCGCGCGCAGGGTGAGCGCGCTGCGGGCCACCAGGTCGCGGGCGGTGGTGGGCAGCCGCAGCGAGGCCACCCAGTCCTTCCACGGCTGCTCGGCGGCGGCCTGCCGCTCGTGGATCGGCACCCGGTGATGCTCCACGCTGTGGGTGCCGAAGCGCAGTTCCAGCACGACCTGCCCGCCGGCGGCGCGCAGGTCGACGACCGCCTTCGCGCTTTCGTTCACCCCGTCGCTGGTGACCTGCCACTCGACGCCGGGGGAGTAGAGCGCGACCGGCTCGTTGGAGCCGAGCACCAGCAGGCCGTCGTCGAGCGGCTGGAGCTGCACCGCGACCTGGCCGAACTCCGGTCGGGGGGCGAAGTCGATCCGGGCCCGGCCGGAGCCGGTGAGCACCCGGACCAGCGTGGAGTCGCCGGTGACGACGGCCGGGCCGTCCGGGGTGGTCTCCCTCGCCGGCAGGTCCAGCCAGTCGGTGACCGTCAGCCCGGACCAGCGGGTCTCCACCGTCATGGTGCCGCTGCGGTAGCGCTGCCCGAGCGGGATGCCGCCGCGCTCCGGGACGACGCTGAAGTGCCCGGCCGGGCTGCCGCCGACCAGGTCGGCGAAGATCGCCGCGGAGTCCGGCTTGGGGTGGCACAGCCAGGTGACCTTGGCGTCCGGGGTCAGCAGCGCGACCGTGCGGCCGTTGGCCAGCATCGAGTGCCGCTCGATCGGGACCGCCCGCTCGCCGAAGAGCCAGTGTCGTCGGGTCTCCAGCAGCAGGCCCAGCGCCCGGGCCGCCTCGATCGGCTCGGCCACCCGGTAGTCGGCCCGGGTGTCACCCGGGCCGATCTTGATGCCGACGTCCGGCCCGTGCAGGTTGCCGAACGCGTTCTCGTCGGTGACGTCGTCGCCGATGAAGAGCACCGCGCTCGCCGAGAGCTGGGTGCGGAGCTGGTCGACCGCGGTGCCCTTGTGGGTGGCCACCACCGACAGCTCGATGACCTCCTTGCCCTGGGTGACGGTGACGCCGTCCCAGGTGGCCGGGCCGTTCCGCACCGCCTCGATGACGACGGCGGCGACCTGCGGGTCCACCCCGCGGGTGTGCACGGCGACGCTGGCCGGCTTGCGTTCGAGGCGTACTCCGGGGTGGGCGGCGGCGATCTCGCGCAGCGCGTCGCGCAGCCGGGTCCGCACCGCGATCAGCTCGGGCGAGAGCCGCTCGACGAAGCCGATGTCGAACTCCGAGCCGTGGCTGCCGACCAGGTGGACCTCGCTGGGCAGCCGGGAGAGCGCGGCCAGGTCGCGCAGCGCCCGGCCGGAGACCACCGCGACGGTGGTCTGGGGCAGCGAGGCCAGCGCGCGGACCGCGGCCACCGACTCGGGCAGCGGTACGGCCTTGCTCGGGTCCTCGACGATCGGCGCGAGGGTGCCGTCGTAGTCGCAGGCGACCAGGAGCTGGGGGACCCGGGCGATCCGGCCGATGGCGGCGCGCAGCTCGGGATCCATCACACCGCCGTGCGGGGTGGCGGGGGCGGGGGCGTTCACGCGGCCTCCGTCTCGGGCACGCCGAGTTCGGTCAGGAAGGACTTGGCCCAGTGCCCCACGTCGTGGGTGCGCAGGTGACGTTGCATCACCCGGATCCGACGGCGGGCCTCGGGTTTCTCGACGTGCACGGCGCGCAGCAGCGCGTCCTTGACCGCGTCGGGGTCGTGCGGGTTGCACAGGAAGGCCTGGCGCAGCTCGGTCGCGGCGCCGGCGAATTCACTGAGCACGAGCGCGCCGCCCTGGTCGGCGCGCGATGCGACGTACTCCTTGGCCACCAGATTCATTCCGTCTCGCAGCGGGGTCACCATCATCACGTCTGCCGCGACGTACATCGCGGCCAGTTCGGAGCGACTGTACGACTGATGCAGATAATGCACTGCGGGCACCCCGACCCGTCCGAATTCGCCATTAATCCGACCAACTTCGCGTTCCACCTTGACGCGAAGTGCCTGGTAGTGCTCCACCCGCTCGCGGCTCGGCGTGGCGACCTGCACCATGACGGCGTCCGGGACTGTCAACTTTCCGTCAGCCAGCAGCTCGCGGAAGGCCTTCAGCCGCAGCTCGATGCCCTTGGTGTAGTCGAGCCGGTCGACGCCCAGGATGATCGTCTTCGGGTTGCCCAGCTCCTCGCGGATCTGCTTGGCGCGGGCCTGGATCGCCGGATCCTCGGCCAGCCGCTCCATCTCCCGGGTGTCGATGGAGATCGGGAAGGCGCCGGCCTTCACCTGCCGCCCGTCGACCTGGATCATCTGCCCCTCGTAGCGCAGGCCCAGCAGGTGTCGGGCCAGCCGGACGAAGTTCTGCGCGGCCAGCCGCTGCTGGAAGCCGACCAGGTCGGCGCCGAGCAGGCCGCGCAGGATCTCGGTCCGGAACGGCATCTGCATGAACAGCTCGATCGGCGGGAACGGGATGTGCAGGAAGAAGCCGATCTTCAGGTCCGGTCGCAGCTCGCGGAGCATCGCCGGGACCAGTTGCAGCTGGTAGTCCTGCACCCAGACCGTCGCGCCCTCGGCCGCGACGTCCGCCGCGGCCTCCGCGAACCGGGCATTGACCAGCCGGTACGCCTCGCGCCAGCGGCGCTTGTAGGCGGGGGTCTCCACCGCGTCGTGGTAGAGCGGCCAGATCGTCGCGTTGGACTGCCCCTCGTAGTAGCGCTCCAGCTCCTCGGCGCTCAGCGGCACCGGATGCAGCCGGATCCCCTCCAGGTCGAACGGCTCGGGGGCGGCGCCGGTGCCGCCGGCCCAGCCGACCCAGGTGCCCTGCTGTTCGGCGAGTACCGGGTGCAGCGCGGTGACCAGCCCACCCGGACTTCGTCGCCACTGCCGTCCCTCGGGTGTGCTCACCTCGTCGACCGGCAGTCGGTTCGCCACTACGACAAAGGAGCTACGGACGGTCACGATCGGCCACCTCCGGGTGCTGACGGGTCCACCGCGATGAGCGTACTGAGCGTAGCTGCGGCGTCTGATGCCCCGTGCCGGAGTTCCCTACCCGTCCCACGCGGGGTCAACCGGGTCCGTGATCTTGTCGACATCGGCTCGGCGCTGCGGGCGCGCCGTACCCCTGCGGCGGGGTGATGTGGGCGAAGCTGGCCGTACCTGTCAGGATTGACGACGGCGTGCGCGCGGCCGGGCCCCGGCCGGCGGCGGCGGGCGGAGGTCGCAGCCCGCGCCCGCGCCGCCCATCAGGCGACAGCAACCGACGGAGGTAGCCCGCACCGTGGCCCAGTTCATCTACGTCCTGGAAAAGGCGCGCAAGGCGCACGGCGACAAGGTCGTGCTCGACAACGTGACGCTGAACTTCCTACCGGGGGCCAAGATCGGTGTGGTCGGTCCGAACGGCGCCGGTAAGTCCAGCCTCCTCAAGATCATGGCAGGCTGGGACCGACCGAGCAACGGCGAGGCCCGGCTCATGCCCGGCTACAGCGTCGGCATGCTTGCTCAGGAGCCCGCGCTCAACGACGCCAAGACCGTCCTCGGCAACGTCGAGGAGGCGGTCGCCGAGACCAAGGCCAAGCTGGAGCGGTTCAACAAGATCGCCGAGCAGATGGCCACCGACTACTCCGACGAGCTGATGGAGGAGATGGGCAAGCTCCAGGAGGAGCTGGACCACGCCGACGCCTGGGACATCGACTCCAAGCTCGAACTGGCCATGGACGCGCTGCGTTGCCCGCCGCCGGACGCCGACGTGACGCAGCTCTCCGGTGGCGAGCGCCGCCGGGTCGCGCTCTGCAAGCTGCTGCTGGAGGCGCCCGACCTGCTGCTGCTCGACGAGCCCACCAACCACCTGGACGCGGAGAGCGTCTCCTGGCTGGAGCAGCACCTGGCCAAGTACGCCGGCACCGTCATGGCGATCACCCACGACCGGTACTTCCTCGACAACGTGGCCAACTGGATCCTCGAGCTGGACCGCGGCCGCACCTACCCGTACGAGGGCAACTACTCCACCTACCTCGAGAAGAAGGCGGCCCGGCTGGCCGTCGAGGGCCGCCGCGACGCCAAGATGAAGAAGCGCCTCACCGACGAGCTGGAGTGGGTCCGCTCCAACGCCAAGGCCCGGCAGACCAAGTCCAAGGCCCGGCTGGACCGGTACGACGAGATGGCCGCAGAGGCGGAGAAGACCCGCAAGCTGGACTTCGAGGAGATCCAGATCCCGCCGGGCCCGCGGCTGGGCAGCACGGTCATCGAGGCGCACAGCCTGACCAAGGCCTTCGGTGACCGGGTGCTGATCGACAACCTCAGCTTCTCGCTGCCGCGCAACGGCATCGTCGGCATCATCGGCCCGAACGGCGTCGGCAAGACCACCCTGTTCAAGACCATCGTGGGGCTGGAGCAGGCGACCAGCGGCGACGTCCGGGTCGGCGACACCGTCTCGCTGTCGTACGTCGACCAGAGCCGGGCCGGCCTGGCCGGTGACAAGACGGTCTGGGAGACGGTCTCCGACGGGCTGGACCACCTGATGGTCGGCAAGGTCGAGATGCCGTCCCGGGCGTACATCGCCGCGTTCGGCTTCAAGGGGCCGGACCAGCAGAAGCCGACCAAGGTGCTCTCCGGCGGCGAGCGCAACCGGCTCAACCTGGCGCTGACTTTGAAGATCGGCGGCAACGTCATCCTGCTCGACGAGCCGACCAACGACCTGGACGTGGAGACCCTCTCCAGCCTGGAGAACGCGCTGCTGGAGTTCCCCGGCTGCGCCGTGGTCATCTCCCACGACCGGATGTTCCTGGACCGGGTCGCCACGCACATCCTGGCCTGGGAGGGCGACGACCAGAACCCGGCCAAGTGGTTCTGGTTCGAGGGCAACTTCGAGGCGTACGAGAAGAACAAGATCGACCGGCTCGGCGCCGAGGCCGCCCGTCCGCACCGGGTGACCTACCGCAAGCTCACCCGTGACTGACCGGTGCCGACCCTTGTCTGACCGGTTTGTCTACCACTGCGCGCTGCGGTGGTCCGACCTGGACGCGTACGGCCACGTCAACAACTCGCGCTTCCTCACGCTGTACGAGGAGGCGCGGGTGGCGTTGATGTTCGCCGGCGGCCGGGCGTGGGGCGTCGGCTCGTTCGCCGACGGGGTGGTCATCCGTCGGCACGAGGTGGACTACCTGCGCCCGGTCGACTACGCGCTCGGCCGGGCCACCGCGGAGGCGGCCCCGAGCGTCCGGATCGAGCTGTGGGTCGAGGAGATCCGGGCCGCCTCGTTCACCGTCGCCTACGAGCTGTACGACGGCGAGGTGCTGGCGAGCCGGGCCCGCTCGGTGCTCGTCCCGTTCGACCTGGCCGCGCAGCGGCCCCGGCGGATCAGCCCGGAGGAGCGGGCCTTCCTGCTCCGGTACGCGCCGGCGGCGGGAGCCGCGTGACCGGGGCGGTGGAGACCGGGGGGCACGGGCTGGAGGGCGTGGCCGACGCGGGCGCCTTCCTGGCCCGGCTGGTCCGGCTGGACCCGGCCACCGTGGTCCGGCTCCGCCCGGTGCCCGGCGCGGGCCGTACCGCCCTCTGGGCCCGGCTGCCGTGGGGCGTGCTCGTGGTCCGCACGGTCGCCGGGGTCGCCCCCGGTGACGTCACCGTGGCGGCGGCCGAGCTGCTGGCCGAGCTGGAGGCCGCCGGTGGGGCGCTGCCGCGCCGCCGGGACGACCAGTGGCGGTGGCCGTTGCCACCGGCGGCCAGCAGGGCCGTGGAGACGCTGCCGGCCGAGGAGCTGCGCCGGATCGCCACGGCGGCGGCCGGGGCCCTGCGCGAGGCGGCCACCCACGGCGTGGGCGGCCGCGCGGTCGGGCAGCGGGCGCTGCGGGACGCCCTGCTCGATCACGTCGCGGTGGTGGTCACCCCCGACGACTCCCCGGACACCCCGGTCGAGGTGCCGCAGCGGTTGGTGCAGGGGCTGGTCCGGATGGGCTTCCTCGGCCCGGGCGACGTCCAGGTACGCCTCGCAGGCCCTTGGGTCGGTCTGGTCGGACCGTACGGAGCCGCGTGGTCGCGGAAGGTCGCCGGGCTCACCCTGACGCCAACGGGTGGTCATCCGAACGGATGACCCCGGCTCATTCTTCCGGGCTGGGGCAGTCGTTGGGGGGATGCCTCAACCCGGCTGTCCGGGTACCGTCCATCCTCGGATCCAACGCACCGTAGGCGACTGGATCCGCTGGGGAGTGAGGTGCGCGAGCGATGCCGTGGTGGTCATGGCGCCCCGGTCCCGCCGGTGGCGGCGAGCCGGAAACTCGAAGCGGGATCACAGTGGATGAAACCGTCCGGGTCGGACCACCGGCCCCCCGACAGCCGGGGGACGACGCACCGGCCGCCGAGCGGCCGGTGATCGCGGAGATGCCGGCCAGCGTCGCCCCGGTCACCCTCCGCCGGGTCTGCGACGCGCTCGACCTGCTCGACGTCCGTTACCTGGCCGACGGCGACGGCAACCTGCTGGCCATGTGGGAGCGGCACGCGGTGCTGGTCACCCTGGAGGGGCCGGAGGACGAGATCCTGGTGATGCGGGCCCGTCCACATGCGACGGTGCCGCCGGACTGGGCGGACCGGGCCTACCGGGTGGTCAACGAGTGGAACCACACCCGGCGGTTCTGCAAGGCGTACATCGGCGACCCGACCGAGCGCGGGCAGTTGCCGATCTACGCCGAGCTGCAGGTGCCGCTCGGCGCCGGGACGCACGACGCGCTGCTGGTCGAGATGCTCGACTGCGGCGCTGCGGTCGCCACCACCTTCGTGGACTGGCTGCACGACGAGGGCGCCCTGCTCTGACGCCGCCGGCAGGGGCCCGGCGGCTGCGGCCGCGCCGCGCCGTCGCCCGCCGTCAGGCCTCGGTGGCCGGGTCCGCCGGCACGTTGACCATGAAGTACGCGGCCCGCTCCAGGTAGTCCCAGAGCGCGCCCGCGATCTCCGGCGGCAGGTCCAGCCGGTCGACGGCACGCCGCATGTGGTGCAGCCAGGCGTCCCGTTCCGCCGCGCCGATCCGGAAGGGCGCGTGCCGCATCCGCAGCCGCGGGTGCCCGCGCTGCGCCGAGTAGGTGTTCGGGCCGCCCCAGTACTGCATCAGGAACAGGGCGAACCGGTCGGCGGCGGGGCCGAGGTCCTCCTCCGGGTACATCGGCCGCAGCAGTGGGTCGGTCGCGACGCCGGCGTAGAACTCGTCCACCAGCTTGCGGAAGGTGGGTTCGCCGCCGACCGCCTCGAAGAGGGTCATCGAGGTGCCGGGCCGGTCGGATTCGCCTGCGGAAGTCACCGTTCCATCCTGCCAGGTGCCGCGGCGGGACGGCCGGGCCCGTCGCCCGGCCGGCGGGTGGCTCAGGTCACCGCGTGACTGCGCCGGCCCCGCTCGCCCGGCCGGTCGTCGACGGCCCCGGTCGCCTGGGCCGGCGTACCCGGCCGCCGCGTGTGCGGGACCGCCCCGGCGGGGTCGACCCGGCCGGCCGCCTCGACCGCGGCGTCCACCGCCTCCCGGCTCGGCCAGGTCAGCGCCGCCGCGAGCATCAGCACCACGCCCGCGGCGCTCCACGTGCCCACCACGGCCGGGATGGGGAACCGCTCGGCGAGCAGCCCGGTGGTCAGCACTGCGACGCCCTGGATGATCTGGATCCCGCTGGCCATGACGCCGAACGCCCGGGCGCGGTAGCCGTCGGGCAGGGCCCGCACGAAGAGGCCGTTGGCCACCGGCAGCAGGCCGGCGACGGCGAAGCCGCAGGTGGCGGCGAGGACCGCCACCACCGCCGGCGGCGGGTCGAGCAGCGCCGGGACCAGCGCCGCGGGGGCGAGGACCGCCAGCGGCCGCATCAGCGTGAGCCGGCGGGCCGGGGAGAACGCCCGGCCGACCAGTAGCCCGCCGAGGATGAAGCCGACCGGGTTGGCGGCCATGATGACGGCCTGCGCGACGCCCGTGTCGAGGTCGCCCCCGGCCCGGTCGGCGGCCCAGGCCGCGGCGAGGCCTTCCGGCACGATGGAGAAGAGCATCGCGCTGAAGACCAGCACGGCGATGGCCCGCAGCACCGGCCGGCCGAAGACGATCTGGAAGCCCTGAGCGGTCTCCCGCAGCAGGTGGCTGCGGTGCGCGGCGGTCATCGCGGGCGGCCGGTCCCGGACGCCGAACCGGACCAGGAGGGCCGAGGCGCCGAAGGTCACCGCGTTGATCAGCAGCGCGGCAGTCGGGTTGACCGTGGCGATCCCCGCGCCGATCAGGTAACCGACCACCTGGGCGGCCTGGCCGGTGCTGGCGTTGATGGACAGGCCCACCACCACCCGGTCGCCGGTGAGGATCAGCGGCATGAGCGCGGACCGGGCGGCCTGGCTCGGCGGGTTGGCCAGCGTGGTGCCGAAGAGCAGGGCGAGGATCAGCCAGGGCGGGTTGCCGGGGATGGCCACCAGCACCATCAGCGCCATCCGGACCAGGTCGCAGGTCACCATGACGTGCCGGTAGCGGTGCCGTTCGGCGAGCGTGGCGAGCAGCGGACCGCCGACCAGCCAGGGCAGGTAACTGACCGCGAAGGCGGCGGCGGACAGCGCCACCGACTCGGTCTCCCGGTAGACCAGGACGGTCACCGCGGCCTTGGCGATGTAGTCGCCGATCCAGGAGAGCGTGCTGGCCGTGAGGATGGCGCGGTATTCGACCTGGGCGAACACTTCACGGAAGGTGGCTGGGCCCTCCCGGGCGGGTCGCTCGTCGGACACCGTCGCCTCCATCGTTCCCCAAAGCCGGTCATTCGTGATGACCTGCCCGGGAACCGTCGTCAGATCTACGGATCAGCGAGGACACGAGCACGCTCCCTTGGGAGCGTGTTGCACCGGATTCTGCCCGATAGTCTGACAACTGGCTAGGGCGAACGGATCGATCGTCGCATCTCCGACTGAACGAACGGACGATACCCGAGGGTCCGCGCGGTCCGCGACCCCCCCGGATCGTCCGTACCGCCGCGACGGCCCGGTGACCTCAGGTCGCGCCGCCCCGGCCGGTCTCCCCCCGACCGGGCGCCGGGGTCGACAACCCGGGGTAGAGCCGGGCGGCGGCGATCCGGGCCGTGATGCCGGAGTTCTCCAGCGCCTCGGCGAGCCGGCGGCGCAGTTCCCGGCCCACCGCGAACTGCCCGTCCGCGGTCGTCTTGACCACCGTGCGGATCACCGCGCCGTCCACCGTCATCTGTTCGACCCCGAGCACCTCAGGCTCCTCGACGAGCTGCGACGCCAGCTCCGGGTCGATCGCCATCGAGGCCGCCGCCGTACGCAACACCGCGGTCGCCTCCTCCGTGCCGGCGAAGCCGATCGGCAGGTCGACCACGACCAGCGCCCAGCCCTGGCTCTTGTTGCCGACCCGGACGATCTCGCCGTTGCGGATGTACCAGAGCACGCCCCGCCCGTCCCGCACGGTGGTGACCCGCAAGCCGACCGCCTCCACCATCCCGGTCGCCTCGCCCAGATCGACGGTGTCACCGACGCCGTACTGGTCCTCGATCAGCATGAACAGGCCGGCGATCAGGTCCTTGACCAGGCTCTGCGCGCCGAAGCCGAGCGCCACGCCGGCGATGCCGGCGCTGGCCAGCAGGGGCGCCAGGTCGAAGCTGAACTCCTTGAGCACCATCAGCAGCGCGATGCCGAAGATGAAGGCGGTGACCAGGCTGCGCAGCACCGAGCCGATCGCCTCGGCCCGCTGCCGCCGCCGCTCCGGCACGAACTGCTCCGGTTCGAGCGTGGCGCTGGGAATCCGCTCCCGCAGCGGCCGGAGCATGGTGGGCATCGCGCCCTCGGTGGTGGTCCGCACCAGCCGGTTGATCGTGCGGTGCAGCGCCCAGCGGGCGACGATGGCGAGCAGCAGGATCAGGATGACCCGCAGCGGCTTCAGCACGATCCAGTAGCTGCCCTCGGCGAACCAGGCCGAGCGGGTCAGCTCGTAGACGTTCTTGCACCAGGGGTCCATCCGGCAGTCAGCGGACGGCGTGGGGCTCGGGTCCACGGCGGGCAGGGCGAGGAGCATCAGGCTGGCGGCACTCACCCTGTCTTCGTACCGCAACGCTCCTGTGCGCCGGCTGCCGACCCTCCGGCCGCCCCGGCGGCGATCAACCTGGGCGGAACCGGTCATCTTGCCGCCGGCCACGGAAGGTTCGGCATGGGTACCCCGGATTAGTGCGTGCAATCCGGGGTCCGATCAGGGACGATTGGCGCAACGGACGTCGGTGATCCGGCCGGCGCCGGTGCGGCTCCCCGCTGCCCGCGGGGCGGGCGCCGGTGCGACAGCGGCGGGAGCAGCTGGACCGGGAGGGTGAGCACGATGCCTGACATACGACCCACGGCGGGCTCCGGCGCGTTGGTCCTCAACGCCACCTACGAGCCGCTGTGTGTCGTGTCGGTGCGTCGAGCCGCGATCCTCGTGCTCTCGGCCAAGGCCGTCTGCGTCGCCGACGGCGACGGTGTTCTGCACAGCGCCCGCAACGCGCTCCCGGTGCCCTCGGTGGTCCGGCTCACCCGCTTCGTCCGGGTGCCCTACCGGACCCACGTCGGGCTCTCCCGCCGGGCCATCTTCGCCCGCGACGGCTGGCGCTGCGCCTACTGCCGAGGCCCGGCGGAGACCATCGACCACGTCTTCCCGCGCAGCCGGGGCGGCCGGCACGCCTGGGAGAACGTGGTCGCCGCCTGCGCCCGCTGCAACCACACCAAGGGCGACAAGACCCCGGCCGAGCTGGGCTGGCGGCTGCACAGCCTGCCGGCGGCCCCGAAGGGGACGGCCTGGCGGGTGCTCGGCCACCGGGCGCCCGACCCGCGCTGGGCGGACTGGCTCGACCTGCGCGAGCCGGAGGCGGCGGCCTGACGCCCGCGTCACGGTCCGCGCGCCTTGACCAGGGACGCGTAGACCACCAGGTTGTCGGCGTACCCGGTCTCGCCGCCCACCCATCGGCCACCACAGGTGATCAGGCGCAGGTTGGGACGGCTGAAGTCGCCGAAGATCTCGTCCACCGGCAGCCGGTCCTTGCCGTACCGCTGCACCGCGGTGACCTCGAAGACGGCCACCGACCGGTCCGCCCGGGTCACCTCTACCTGGTCGCCGTCGTCCAGGCTCTTCAGGTTGTGGAAGACGGCCGGTCCGGTGGTGGTGTCGACGTGCCCGACGATCACGGCCGGGCCGTACTGCCCGGGGGTCGGCCCCTGGTCGTACCAGCCGGCCTCACCGGCCTTGCCGACGTCCGGTACGTCGATGCTGCCGTCGGGGGCGATGCCGACCTGGTGCACCGGCGCCCGCAGGTCGATCTTGCCGATCGCGATGTCGGTCGGCGGGCTCCCCGGCAGCACCGGGAACTTCTTCGGCGGCGGGCGCAGCCCCGCGCTGAGCTGTTCCGGCAGGACGCTGATCCCGGTGACCCGTTCCACGCCGAGCATCGCCACGATCAGCACCATCAGCGCCGCGATCACCAGCACCGGGGCGCCCGGTCCGCGCTGTCCGACCGTCCGCCAGTGGCCGGCGCCGGGCCGGACCGGCACCGGACGGGCGTCCGGGTCGGCGGTGGTCACGCTCGCCGAGAAGGCGTGCGCGGCTGCCCGGGCGAACCGGCGGGACGCCCGGGACACCAGCCGGAGCGAGGCACGGAAGCCCTCGCCGGCGCGACCGGTGTCCCGGCTGCGTCTCGTCCGGCCGTCGTCCCGGTTCCGCCTCGTCCGACGGGTGCCCGGGCGTCGCGTCGACCGGCCCTTGTCCCAGTCGCCCGCCGGCCGTCCGGCTCGGTCACGTGAGCGGGCCATGGCCGCACCTCGTCAGACGCGGGACCCGGCCCTGCGACGGGCGCTGACGCCGGCCACCACCGCCACCGCGACGAGCCCACCGACCATCAGCAGCGAGCCCGCGCCGTGGCCGGTCGCGGTGCCGCCACCACCGGTGGCCGGCCCCTTGCTCGGCTGGGCCATGTTCAGCACGCTGAGCACGGTCGACGCGGTGTTGCCGTTGGAGCAGCGCAGGTCGACCGGGTAGTCACCGGGCTGCTTGTTGCCCGGGATGGTCACCGCGCCGGTGAGGAAGCCGTTGTCGGGGCGGAGCATCACCCGTCCGAAGGCGTCCGAGTTCACCTGGGCCTGCCGGTTGTTGGCGTTGTCGCAGCTGGCCCGGATGCTCACCCGGGTGCCGGCCTGCGCCGGGTTCGGTGTGACCTCGACGAAGGTGTTCTCCCCGGCCCGGGCCGGCGTGCCGGTCATCAGGATGAACGCCCCGACCAGCGCGAGCACGCTCAGCACGGCCGACAGGGCGCGATGTGACACAAGCCCTCGCATGATTCCCCCCTTCCGGTGCGGCGCACCGGAATCCTGCTGATGGGCAGTGGGGCATGCATTCCCGCTGGCCCCGGGGCAAACCCCGGGTCAGCGGCGGCGGCCCGGCGGGGTCGGGCCGGTGGGCGGGGGGAGCGGGGTCAGCGGGTGCCACTCCAGCGGGCTGGAGAGGACCATCGTGCTGGACGGCTGGCCGTACGGGGCGAGGCGGTCGATGACCCGCTCGAACTCGTCGATCGACCCGGCCGCCACCTTGAGCATGCTGCACGCGTCCCCGGTGATCCGGTGGATCTCCAGGATCTCCGGCCAGCCCGCCACCTCCGGATCGTGCAGGATGCAGCGCGGGCCGTAGCAGGACATCCGGATCAGCGCGACCACGCTGCGGCCCGCCCGGGTCAGGTCGACGTGCGCGTGGTAGCCGGTGATCACCCCGGACTCCTCCAGCCGGCGGACCCGCTCGGCCACGGCCGGCGGCGACAGGTGCACCCGCCGGGACAGCTCGCTGAACGAGAGCCGGGCGTCGGCCTGGAGCTCCCGCAGCAACGCCCAGTCCATGTCGTCCATGCGTGACCTTTCCTTCGTGAACCCGGACCCGATTCCGGTTTCGATGCGGCAGGTCCGACTACCGTACCGCCGTTGAACAGGCATTCCATTCGCCGATCCACCCGCGGGATCATGTCGCTACCCGGCGTACGGAGGGAGATGACAGTGGAGCAGACGGACCTGCGGTCACCGACGGTGAACGCGGCGGTGCGTCCGGTCACCCCGCAGCAGCGGGCGGCCCGGGCGGCGCGCAACGGCGGCGAACCGACGCTGGAGTTCACCGAGCGGGTGCCCTACGACGCGTACGTGCGGGCGAGCACGCTGCACGGCTTGCAGCAGCCGCTGAGCGAGGACCCGGGCGAGATGTCCTTCCTGATGGTCAGCCAGATCATGGAGCTGTACTTCGGGCTGACCTGCCACGAGCTGCGGCACGCCCAACGGGAGCTGCGGGCGAACCGGGTCTGGGACGCGTTGCCGTCGCTGCGCCGCGCCGCCCTGCACCTCGAGGGGCTCAACGCGGCCTGGCAGGGGCTGCGCTGGATGACCCCGGCCGACTTCAACCGGTTCCGCAACCTGCTCGGCGAGGGCTCCGGCTTCCAGTCGGCGATGTACCGGCAGCTGGAGTTCCTGCTCGGCCTCCGCGACCCGGCGCTGATCCGCCCGTTCCGCCGGCAGACCGAGGTGTACGCCGAGCTGACCGCCGCTCTCGCCGCGCCGAGCCTCTGGGACGACGTGGTCGCCCTGCTCGCCCGGCGCGGCTTCGACCTCCCCGCCGAGCTGCTGGACCGGGACGTGGCGGTCGAGCACGAGCCGCACCCGGCCGTCGAGGCGGCCTGGGTGCGGATCTACGCCGACGGCGGCCCGGACAACCACCTGCGGCTGCTCGGCGAGGCGCTGACCGAGGTGGCCGAGCGGTTCGGCGACTGGCGCTGGCACCACATCAAGGCGGTGCAGCGCACCATGGGCGCCAAGGTCGGCAGCGGTGGGTCCGCCGGCCTGGCCTGGCTGCAGCGCAGCATGGCGCGGGTGGTCTTCCCGGAGCTGTGGTCGGCCCGGACGGCGATGTGAGCGGGGAGAGGATGAGCAACACCGAAGAAGAGGCGCGCGCACTCGACGCCGCCGACCCGGGGCACCGGCACCTGTTCCACGTGCCGCCGGCCGAGGGCGGGCGCTACCCCGAGGTGGCGTACCTGGCCGGCAACTCGCTCGGCCTGCAGCCCCGGGCCACCCGGGACGAGCTGCTGGCCGACCTGGCGGCGTGGAGCCGGTTCGGGGTGGAGGGGCACCTGGAGGCGGAACGGCCCTGGCTGCCGTACCACGAGCTGTTGACGGCACCCGCCGCGCGACTGGTCGGCGCCCGGCCCGCGGAGACCGTGGTGATGAACTCCCTCACGGTCAACCTGCACCTGCTGATGGTGAGCTTCTACCGGCCGGCGGGGGAGCGGACCCGGATCGTCATCGAGGACAGCGCCTTCCCGTCGGACAGCTACGCGGTCCGCAGCCAGGCCCGCTTCCACGGCCTCGACCCGGACGCCACCGTGGTCCGGCTCCGGCCGCGGGCCGGCGAGGACACCCTGCGCACCGAGGACGTGACCGCTTTCCTGGCGGCCGAGGGGCACACCGTGGCGCTGGTGCTGCTCGGCGGGGTGAACTACCTGACCGGCGAGCTGATGGACATCCCGGCGATCACCGCCGCCGGCCGGGCCGCCGGGGCGGTCGTCGGCTGGGACCTCGCGCACGCGGCCGGCAACGTGCCGCTGGCGCTGCACGACTGGGACGTCGACTTCGCCGCCTGGTGCTCGTACAAGTACCTCAACTCCGGCCCGGGGGCCCTGGCGGGCGTCTTCGTCCACGAGCGGCATCTCGGCGACCCCGACCTGCCGCGCTTCGAGGGCTGGTGGAGCACCGAGGCGACCACCCGGTTCGAGATGACCCCGGTCTCCCGGCCGCCGGCCACCGTCGAGGCGTGGCAGATCTCCAACCCGCCGATCTTCGCGATGGGGCCGGTCCGCACCTCGCTGGAACTCTTCGACGCCGTCGGCATGCCGGCGCTGCGGGAGCGCAGCCTGCGCCTCACCGGGTGGCTGGAGCGGCTGCTCGACGAGGTGACCGCCGACCGGCCGCTGACCGTGGTCACCCCGCGCGACCCGGCCCGCCGCGGCTGCCAGCTCTCCGTGCGGATCGGCACGGGTAGCGCCAACGAGCTGACCAAGCGGCTGCGGCACGAGCACGGCGTGATCGCTGACGCCCGGGAACCGGACATCGTCCGGTTCGCCCCGGTGCCGCTCTACTCGACGTACCACGACTGCTGGCGGGTCGCCGACGCGCTGGCCGCGACGGTGGAGAACTCATGAGCACGGAACGCGACGAGATCGCGGTGGTCGGGGCCGGGCTGGCCGGCTGCCTGCTGGCCTGCTTCCTGGCCCGACGCGGCTATCCGGTGGCGCTCTACGAGCGGCGGCCGGACCCGCGTACCGGCACGGTCGAGCGGGGTCGCTCGATCAACCTGGCGCTGTCGGAGCGCGGCCTCGACGCGCTGCGCCGGATCGGGCTGGACGGGCAGGTGATGGCGGACGCGTTGCCGATGCGCGGCCGGATGATCCACCCGGTGGAGGGGGAGGCGCAGTTCCAGTCGTACAGCGTCTCCGGCGACCGGGCGATCAACTCGATCAGCCGGGGCGCGCTGAACAACGCCCTGCTCACCGCCGCCGCCGCGCTGCCCGGGGTGCGGATCGCCTTCGACCACCGGCTGGTCGGCCTCGACCCGGCCAGCGGCGAGATGACCTTCGAGACCCCGCAGGGCAAGGTCACCACCGCCGCGGCGGTCGTCCTGGGCGCCGACGGCGCCGGCTCCGCGGTGCGCGGGCAGCTCCTCGGGTACGGGGTGCTGACCGAGAGCCTGGACTTCCTCGACTACGGCTACAAGGAACTCACCATCCCGCCGCTCGGCGGCGACTTCGCCCTGGACCCGGGGGCGCTGCACATCTGGCCGCGCGGCACCTCGATGATGATCGCGCTGCCCAACCCGGACCGGTCGTTCACCTGCACGCTCTTCTGGCCCACCCACGGCACCGCGAGCTTCGCCTCGCTGGGCAGCCCGGCCGCGATCGAGCGGCACTTCGCGAAGCACTACCCGGACCTGGTCCCGCTCGCCCCGAACCTGGTCGACGACTACCAGCACAACCCGGTCGGCGTGCTCGGCACGGTCCGCTGCACCCCCTGGCAGGTGGACGGGAAGGTGGGGCTGGTCGGCGACGCGGCGCACGCCATCGTGCCGTTCTACGGCCAGGGCGCGAACTGCGCGTTCGAGGACGTGGTGGAGCTGGACCGCTGCCTCGACGAGTGCGGCGACGAGTGGTCCGCCGCGCTGCCGCTGTTCCAGCAGCGCCGGCAGGAGAACGCGGAGGCGATCGCCCGGATGGCGCTGGCCAACTTCGTGGAGATGCGGGACAAGGTCGCCTCGCCGGTCTTCCAGACCCGCAAGCGTGTCGAACACGCACTGGAACGGGCCCTGCCCGGCCGGTACGTTTCGCAGTACGAGCTGGTCTCCTTCTCCACCACTCCGTACGCCCAGGTGCGCCGCCGGGTGCGCCGGCAGTACCAGGTGGTGGGGGCGGTGGCGGCCGGCGCGGTGGCGCTGCTGGCCGGCGGGCTGGCCGCGATCGGTCGAGGGAGGCGCTGATGACGCTCTGGGATCCCCGGCTGATGGCCGGGCACGCACCGCACGGGCCGGGCCTGCTGCGCAACTTCGTCGGCGGTGAGTTCGTCGCCGCCGGACGTCGCTTCACCAAGCGCAGCCCGGTCACCGGCGAGCCGGTCTTCGAGGTGGCCGAGGCGGACGCCGCCACCGTGGACGACGCGGTGGCCGCCGCCCGGGCGGCGCTGCGCGGGCCGTGGGGCCGGATGGGGGAGCGGGAGCGCGCCGAGGTGCTGCGCCGGGTCGCCGACGAGCTGGAACGCCGCTTCGACGACCTGGTCGCCGCCGAGGTCGCCGACACCGGCAAGGCCATCTCGCAGGCCCGTACGTTGGACATCCCGCGCGGCGCGGCGAACTTCCGGGCGTTCGCCGAGATCGTGGCGACCGCGCCGACCGAGTCGTTCACCACGGTCACCCCGACCGGCGGCCGGGCGCTCAACTACGCGGTCCGCAAGCCGGTCGGCGTGGTCGCGATCATCGTGCCCTGGAACCTGCCGCTGCTGCTGCTCACCTGGAAGGTCGCCCCGGCGCTGGCCTGCGGCAACGCCGTGGTGGTCAAGCCCAGCGAGGAGACCCCGGCCTCGGCGACGCTGCTGGCCGAGGTGATGGCCGCCGCCGGCGTACCGGCGGGGGTGTTCAACCTGGTGCACGGCTTCGGCCCGGACTCGGCCGGGGAGTTCCTCACCCGGCACCCCGGCGTCGACGCGATCACCTTCACCGGGGAGTCCGCCACCGGCAGCGCCATCATGCGCGCCGCCGCCGACGGGGTGAAGGCGGTCAGCTTCGAGCTGGGCGGCAAGAACGCCGGGCTGGTCTTCGCCGACGCCGACCTGGACGCGGCGGTGGCCGGCTCGGTCCGGTCCAGCTTCACCAACGGCGGTCAGGTCTGCCTCTGCACCGAGCGGATCTACGTGCAGCGCCCGGTCTTCGAGGAGTTCACCGCGCGGCTGGCCAAGCGGGCCGACGAGCTGGCGTACGGCTGGCCGGCCGACGAGGCCACGGTCAACATGCCGCTGATCTCGCACGCCCACCGGGACAAGGTGCTCGGCCACTACGAGCTGGCCCGCGCCGAGGGCGCCGAGGTGCTGGCCGGCGGCGGGGTGCCCGGCTTCGGTGACGCCCGCGACGGCGGCGCGTACGTGCAGCCGACCGTGCTCACCGGGCTGGGCCCGGACGCTCGGACGAACCGGGAGGAGATCTTCGGCCCGGTCGTGCACGTCGCGCCCTTCGACACCGAGGACGAGGCGTACGCCCTGGCCAACGGCACCGAGTACGGCCTGGCCGCGACGGTGTGGACCCGGGACGTGGGCCGGGCGCACCGGGCGGGCGCCCGGCTGGACGCCGGCATCGTCTGGGTGAACACCTGGTTCCTGCGGGACCTGCGTACCCCGTTCGGCGGGGTGAAGGCCTCCGGCATCGGCCGGGAGGGCGGAGTGCACTCGCTCGACTTCTACTCCGAACTCACCAACGTCTGCGTGGACTTGTCATGAGCGAGCGCAGCGAACGAAGCGTCAGGCGGAGCATGAGCGATATCGAGTCGGCGGCGCGGGAACTCACCGCGGCCCGGGAGAGCGGGAAGCCCTGCCCGCCGCTGCGTGGCCGGCTGCTGCCCGATGGGGACGTCGAGTCGGCGTACCAGGTGCAGCAGCGCCAGGCCCAGGCCCGGTGGGACCGGGGCGAGCGCCGGGTGGGCGCGAAGATCGGGCTGACCTCCCGCGCGGTGCAGGAGAACTTCGGCGTCTACCAGCCGGACTTCGGCGTGCTGACCGACGTCATGGCGGTCGGCGACGGCGTCGAGGTGGCGATCGACCGGCTGCTCCAGCCCCGGGTGGAGGCGGAGATCGCCTTCGTGCTCGGCGCGGACCTGACCGAGGAGCGGCTCACCACCGTCGACCTGATCCGGGCCGTCGACCACGTGCTGCCGGCCATCGAGATCGTCGACTCGCGGATCGCCGGCTGGGACATCTCCATCGTGGACACGGTGGCGGACAACGCCTCCAGCGGGCTCTTCGTGCTCGGCACCACGCCGCGCCGGCTCGCCGACGTGGACCTGCGGCTGTGCGGGATGGTCCTGGAACACGCCGGGGAGCCGGTCTCGGTCGGCGCCGGGGCGGCCTGCCTGGGCAATCCGCTGCACGCGCTGGAGTGGCTGGCCGGCACCATGGCCCGCGCCGGTGACCCGCTCCGCGCCGGCGACGTGGTGCTCTCCGGGGCGCTCGGCCCGATGGTCCCGGTGACGCCCGGCGCGGCGTACGAGGCGCGGATCTCCGGGCTCGGCTCGGTGCGGACCTGTTTCTCATTGTCTGGGGAGGCGGCGTGAGCGCGGGGAGTGAGCTTGCGAGCCCCGCAGTCGCGAACGAAGGGGACTCAGCGTGACTGTCGGGGTGGCGGTGATCGGGTCAGGCAACATCGGTACCGATCTGATGATCAAGGTGCTCCGGCTGTCGGAGTCGCTGCGGATGGTGGCGATGGCCGGCATCGACCCGGACTCCGACGGGCTGGCCCGGGCCCGGCGGCTCGGCGTGGCCACCACCGCCGAGGGCGTGGACGGCCTGGTGGCACTGCCCGAGTTCGCGGACGTCGAGCTGGTCTTCGACGCCACCTCGGCCGGCGCGCACCGGCACAACGACGCAGTGCTCCGGGCCCACGGCCGGACCGTGGTGGACCTGACCCCGGCGGCCATCGGCCCGTACGTGGTGCCGCCGGTAAACCTCGACGAGCACCTGCATGAGACCAACGTGAACATGGTGACCTGCGGCGGGCAGGCGACCGTGCCGATCGTCGCCGCCGTCGGCCGGGTCACCCCGGTCGCGTACGGGGAGATCGTCGCGTCGATCGCCTCGAAGTCGGCCGGCCCCGGCACCCGGGCCAACATCGACGAGTTCACCGAGACCACCGCCCGCGCCATCGAGGTCGTCGGCGGGGCGGAACGCGGCAAGGCGATCATCGTGCTGAACCCGGCCGACCCGCCGCTGCTGATGCGGGACACGGTCTACTGCCTCTGCCCGGACGCCGACGCCGACCGGGCGGCCGTCGCGGCCTCCGTCGCGGACATGGTGGCCACGGTGCAGGACTACGTCCCCGGCTACCGGCTCAAGCAGGACGTGCAGTTCGACCGGGTGGACGCGTACGTGCCGTCGCTGGGGCGGCACCTCACCGGACTCCAGGTCTCGGTCTTCCTGGAGGTCTCCGGGGCCGGCCACTACCTGCCCGCGTACGCCGGGAACCTGGACATCATGACCTCGGCCGCGCTGCGCACCGCGGAGCGGCTGGTCGCGCTGCGGGAGGTAGCCACCCGATGACCGACCTGTACATCCAGGACGTGACGCTGCGGGACGGCATGCACGCCATCGCCCACCGCTACACCGTCGACCAGGTCCGCACCATCGCCGCCGCGCTGGACGCGGCCGGGGTGGCCGCGATCGAGGTGGCGCACGGCGACGGCCTGGCCGGCTCCAGCGTCAACTACGGCCACGGCGCGGCCAGCGACGCCGACTGGATCTCCGCCGCCGCGGAGGTGATGACCAGCGCCCGGCTCACCACCCTGCTGCTGCCCGGGATCGGCACCATCGCCGACCTGAGAGCGGCGAAGGCGCTCGGGGTGACCAGCGTCCGGATCGCCACTCACTGCACCGAGGCGGACATCTCCGCCCAGCACATCTCCTGGGCCCGGGAGAACGGCATGGACGTCTCCGGGTTCCTGATGATGTCGCACATGAACGACCCGGCCGGGCTCGCGGCCCAGGCCAAGCTGATGGAGTCGTACGGCGCGCACTGCGTCTACGTCACCGACTCCGGCGGCCGGCTGCTGATGTCCGACGTGGCGCAGCGCGTCGACGCCTACCGGCAGGTGCTCGAACCGGAGACGCAGATCGGCATCCACGCCCACCACAACCTGTCGCTCGGGGTGGCCAACAGCGTGCTCGCCGTAGAGCACGGCCGGATCACCGGCGACGCCCCCGCCGGCCCGGACGCCCCGCAGGGCCGCACCGTCCGGGTCGACGCCTCGCTGGCCGGGATGGGCGCTGGCGCGGGCAACGCCCCGCTGGAGGTCTTCGTCGCGGTCGCCGAGCTGCACGGCTGGAAGCACGGCTGCGACGTGTTCGCGCTGATGGACGCCGCCGACGACGTCGTCCGCCCGCTCCAGGACCGGCCGGTCCAGGTCGACCGGGAGACCCTTTCCCTGGGCTACGCGGGCGTCTACTCCAGCTTCCTCCGGCACGCCGAACGCGCCTCCGCGAAGTACGGCGTGGACGTCCGCTCCATCCTGGTGGAGCTGGGCCGGCGCCGGATGGTCGGCGGCCAGGAGGACATGATCGTGGACGTGGCGCTGGACCTCGCCGGTCGGCGAGAGCAGGAGGAGGTCTCGTGAGCGCGAGGAGTGAGCCGGGTTTGCGAGCCCCGCAGTCGCGAACGAAAGGTGGCGCTGTGATCGGCATCGACACGGCGGGCATCGCCGAGCAGCTCGGCACGGCGGCCGACACGGCCACCGCGATCCCGCAGCTCGCCGCCGAGACCGGCCTCGACGTCGACGGCGCGTACGCGGTGCAGACCGCGCTGGTGCAGCGCCGCCTCGACCGGGGCGAGCGGCTGGTCGGGCTGAAGATGGGGCTGACCAGCAAGGCGAAGATGGTCCAGATGGGCGTGGACGAGGTCATCTGGGGCCGGCTCACCGACGTGATGCGGGTGCCCGACGGCGGCACGGTCGACGTCGGCGACTTCATCCACCCGCGGGTCGAGCCGGAGGTGGCCTTCCTGCTGGACCGGCTGCCGGAGCCCGGCGAGGCGCTGGGCTCCTTCGCCGACGCGGTCCGCGCGGTGGCCCCGGCGATCGAGCTGATCGACTCCCGGTACGCCAACTTCACCTTCTCCCTGCCGGACGTGATCGCCGACAACACCTCGGCCGCCGCGTTCGTCGTCGGGCCGTGGTCGCCGGTGCCGGACGGGCTGGACAACCTCGGCGTGCTGCTGGAGATCGACGGGCGGGTGGCCCAGGTCGGTTCCACGGCGGCCATCCTCGGCGATCCGCGCCGGGCGCTGGACGAGGGCATCCGGCTGGCCGGGCGGCACGGCGTCCGCCTCCGTGAGGGCTGGGTATTCCTCGCCGGTGCCGCCACGGCCGCCGTCCCGCTGCGTCCGGGCGCCCACGTCCGGGCCGTGGTCGAGCGGCTCGGCACCGCGTCGGTGCGGGCCGCCTCATGACGGCCCGCGTCGTCGGCGGGAAGGCCGTGCCGCGCGGGGCGTTCCCGCACGTCAAGGTCGCGGGTGGGTTCGTCTTCGTCTCCGGTACGTCCTCCCGACGGCCGGACAACACCTTCGCTGGCGTCCAGGTGGACGAGTTCGGCACCACCGACCTCGACATCCGGGTGCAGACCCGGGCCGTCATCGAGAACATCCGGGACCTGCTGCGGTCGGTCGGCGCCGAGCTTTCCGATCTCGTCCAGGTCACCAGCTACCTGGTCAACATGAACGACTTCGGTGGGTACAACGAGGTGTGGGCGGAGTTCTTCGACGCCACCGGGCCGACCCGGACGACGGTGGCGGTGCACCAGTTGCCGCACCCGCACCTGCTGATCGAGATGCAAGCCGTCGCCCTGCTCCCCCAAGGAGGTCAGTCGTGAGTGAGATTGCCGAGCCGTTCAGCTTTCCCGGCTGGATCGCGCAGAACCAGCACCTGCTCAAGCCGCCGGTCGGCAACAAGGAGATGCTGCCGGGCAGCGACGACTTCATCGTCATGGTGGTCGGTGGGCCGAACCAGCGCACCGACTTCCACGTCGACCCGTACGAGGAGTTCTTCTACCAGGTCAAGGGCAACATGCACGTCAACCTGATGACCCCGGACGGGCCGCGTACGGTGCACGTCCGCGAAGGTCAGATGTGGATGCTGCCCCGCAACACCCCGCACTCCCCGCAGCGGCCGGAGGCCGGCTCGATCGGAATGGTGATCGAGCGGGTCCGCGAGGAGGGCACGCTGGAGAAGTTCCAGTGGTACTGCCCGGAGTGCGGGCACAAGGTGCACGAGGTGGAGCTCCAGGTCCGCGACATCGCCGCCGACCTGCCCCCGGTGTTCCAGGAGTTCTACGCCGACGAGAAGGCGCGCACCTGCGAAAAGTGCGGCGCGCTGCACCCGGGCAAGGGCTGATGGCTGTTGCTGGCCGGCCGCCGGGTCCGTCGCGGTCCCCGGTGGTGGACGTGCACACGCATGTCGTACCGAAGGGGTGGCCGGACCTCGCCGCGGCGTGCGGCGGGTCCGGCTGGCCCTGGCTGCGGGTGGACTCCGAGCGCGCCGCCATGATCATGGTGGGGGAGACGGAATTCCGCCCGGTCGGCGCGGAGTGCTGGGACGCGGAGACCCGGCTGGCCGACATGGCCGCCGACGGCGTCGACGTGCAGGTGGTCTCGCCGACCCCGGTCTTCTTCTCCTACGACCGGCCGGCCGACCAGGCCGTGAAGGTGGCCCGGATCTTCAACGACCTCACCGTGCAGGTCACCGCGGCCGGCGGCGACCGGCTGGTGCCGTTCTGCCAGGTGCCGTTGCAGGACCCCGACGCCGCCTGCGCCGAACTGGACCGCTGCCTGGCGGCGGGCCACGTCGGCGTGGAGATCGGCAACCACGTCGGCGACCGCGACCTGGACGACGCGGGGATCGTGCAGTTCCTGACCCACTGCGCCGAGGTGGGTGCGCCGGTCTTCGTGCACCCCTGGGACATGCCGGGCGGCCCCCGGCTGGACCGGTGGATGGCCCGCTGGCTCACCGGCATGCCCGCCGAGACGCACCTGTCGGTGCTGGCGCTGATCCTCGGCGGCGTCTTCGACCGGGTCCCGGAGAGCCTGCGCATCTGCTTCGCACACGGCGGCGGCAGCTTCCCGTTCTGGCTGGGCCGCGCCGACAACGCCTGGCACCGCCGCGGCGACCTGGTACGCGGCGCCTCCACCGCCCCGCCCAGCTCCTACGTCGACCGGTTCAGCGTCGACTCGGTCGTCTTCGAGCCCGCCGCGCTGCGGCTGCTGGTGGACACGATGGGAGAGGACCGGGTGCTGGTCGGCAGCGACTACCCGTACCCGCTGGGGGAGCGGCCGGTCGGCGCGGTGGTCCGCAAGGCCGACTTCCTCACCGCCGACCAGCGCGACAAGCTCCTCTCCCGCAACGCCCTGCGCTTCCTGTACGGCTGACCACCGGCCGTGCGGAGCCGCGACCGGGCGGGTCGGCGCGTGAGAAGTGCGCCGGGCCGATCATCCGGGCAGGATGGCGGCAGGGCCGAGCCGCACGACCTGACCGCGCTGGAGCAGGCCGCCGCGATCGCCCGCGGCGAGCTGTCCAGCGTGGAGCTGGTCGGGCACCAGCTGACCCGGGTGGACGCGCTCGGCGACACGGTCGGCGCGTTCGTCACCGTGACGCCGGAGCTGGCCGTCGAGGCGGCCCGCGCCGCCGACGCGGCGCCGGCCGAGCAGCGCGGTCCGCTGCACGGCGTACCGACCGCGATCAAGGACCTCACCCTGACCGCCGGGGTGCGGACCACCTTCGGCTCCGCCGCCTTCGCCGACTTCGTGCCGCCGGTCGACGCCGACGTGGTCCGGTTCATCAGGGCCGCCGGGCTGGTCAGCCTCGGCAAGACCACCACCTCCGAGCTGGGCTGCTCGCTCTACTCCGAGGGGCTGGTCGCGCCACCGGCCCGCAACCCGTGGGACCTCGCGTACACGGCGGGCGGGTCCAGCGGTGGCGCGGCGGCCGCGGTGGCGGCCGGGCTGGTGCCGGTGGCCCAGGGCTCCGACGGCGGCGGCTCGCTGCGCATCCCGGCGTCGCTCTGCGGCCTGGTCGGCTACAAGCCCAGCCGGGGACTGGTCTCCAGCGGGCCGCTCGGCTTCGGCGCGTTCGGGCTGCCGACGAACGGCCCCATCGGGCGGACCGTCGCCGACGTCGCCGCGCTGCTCGACGTCATGGCGCAACCGGCGCCCGGCGAGCCCTACCTGCCCCCGGCCGCCCCCGCCGGCGGTTACCTGGCCGCGGCCCGCGAGGCCGCGCCGGGCCGGCTGCGGATCGGCCGCTTCACCACCCCGATGCTCGCCGAGGAGCCCATCCACCCCGACTCCGTCGTCGCCGTCGACCTGGCCGCCGGGCTGCTCACCGCGGCCGGCCACGAGGTGGTCGAGGTGCCCGCGCCGCTCGGCCCCGAGGCGTGGCCGCTCTTCGAGACCGTCTGGTACGTCCTGGCGCTCTCCCCGGTGCCGCCCGAGCGGGAGAGCGAGCTGCTGCCGCTGACCCGGCTCCTCCGCTCCCGGGGCGCGGCGGTCGGCGCCGGCGCGCTGATGGCCACCCTCGGCGAGCTGCAGGCCCAGGTGCGCCTCGGCGCCCGCCGGACCGCCGGCTGTGACCTGCTGCTCTGCCCGACGCTGGCCGCGCCGCAGGCGCCGGTGGGTTCGTTCGCCGCCCTCGACCCGGCCGAGGATTTCGACCGGCAGCGCCGGTTCTCGCCCTACTGCGCGATTTTCAACGTGACCGGCGAACCGTCCGTTTCGCTGCCGGTCGGCCGTACCGCCGGAGGGTTGCCCGTCGGGGTACTCCTCACCGGCCGGTACGGCGCCGACGCCGCATTGATCGCCACCGCCGCGCAACTGGAGCACGCGAGTGGCGGGTGGGATCACCACCCCGCAATCTGGCGGGCCGTCGACTCCGCTAACGTGAATACCACAAGCGGAGTCGGGGAATCGTCTCCTTGATCGTCCACCCGACCCGGAATTCCTGGTCTAACTTTCCGCCTGGGGGCGTTGGGGTTGTCTGTTACCGAGACGTTGCTGGTCTTCGTCGGCATCCCGGCGGCCGCGGTGCTGGTGATCGCCGGACTGGCACTCGCCGGCGGCCGTGGCGGCAGTGGCGGCGCGAAGCGCTACCGGCCGGGCCGACCCTTCGACTTCACTCCGGTCTGGTTCCTCGGCCGCCCGGAGCAGCTGGCCGACTCGGCCGGCACCGCGCTGGCGGCGGGCGCGCAGGCGCCGGCGCTGACCAGCCACAAGCTTGAGAAGGCCGGCGTCGAGGCGCCGGCCGGTGGAACCGGAGGCGCAAGTGACCGTTGGTGAGAAGCAGACCGGGACGGGTACCCCGCCCGAGGTGCTGGACGGGCCGTTCTCGACCCGCCAGCTGCTCCGCATCGACGAGGCGCTCCGCCTGGCCGACCAGGGCACCGGCCTGGTCTTCTCGGTCTACGTGGGCGGTCTCGACGAGCCGATCCGGGAGCACGCCCAGCGGCTGCACCGCCAGCTCGCCGAGCCCGACAAGTCGGTCCTGATCGCCGTGTCGCCCAACCAGCGGCAGCTGGAGATCGTCACCGGTCGGTACGCGCGCAAGCGCATCCCGGACACGTACGCCAAGCTCGCCGCGCTCTCCATGGTGGCCTCCTTCGGCGGCGGCGACCTGGCCGGCGGCATCATCCAGGGCCTCGACCAGCTCGCCAGCCACGCCGGCAAGGGCTGATCCTCGCTACGCGAAAAGCCCGGCCCGCGAACGCGGGCCGGGCTTTTGCTGTCACCGCGTCGCCGATCTGACGGTGTCAGGGTGGCGATGATGCCGCCACATCGCCGATCTGGAGTCGATCGTGCGGCGGGGCGGCCCGAGCGACAGCCGGGACCGCCCCGTCGAGCGTCAGGCGCTCCGGGCGTCCTTGGCGCGGGCCTGCAGGGCGCGCACCACGCCGTCGCGGCCCTCGGCGACCAGCCGGCGCAGCGGCGCCGGGTGGCCCTCGCCGGCCAGCCACGCGTCGGTCGCCGCCACCGTCTCCTCCTCGACCAGGTACGCCGGGTAGGCGAGCTGGGTGAACTCCTGCGCCGGCTCGCTGTCCCGGCTGGCCCAGACCTGGGCCACCACCTGGAAGTACTTCTCCCGGTACGGCGCGACCAGGTCGACCTGCGCCGGGTGCGCGAAGCCCTGCAGCAGCGCCCGGTGCCGCCAGTTCGGCAGCGCCTCCGGGCCGGTGAGCTGCGCCCACACCGCCGCCTTGTTCTCCGCCGTCGGCACCAGCGCGTGCGCGTACGCGGCCTCCCGCTCGCCGCTGGCCGTGCGGTCGGTCGCCAGCTCGGCCTCGACCTCGGCGGCACCCGCCGCGCCGTTGGCCACGAGGGCCTGGAGCACCGTCCAGCGCAGCTCGGTGTCCACGGTCAGCCCGGTCGGCACCTCGGCGCCGTCCAGCCAACCGCGCAGCGTCGCCAGGTCCTCGTCGGAGCGGGCCGCCGAGGTGTACGCCCGGGCCCAGGCGAGCTGGAAGCCGCTGCCCGGCTCCGCCGCGGCCAGGGCGTCCTTCGCGGTCCGGGCCAGCTCGGCCCAGCCGGTCGGCGCCCACGCCGGGTCGGCGTAGAAGGTGAGCGTGGTGGTCGCCTGCCGCAGGGTGGCGGTGACCAGGTTGATGTCGGTCTCGGCGGGCAGGCCGGCCAGCACCAGCGCGACGTAGTCGCGGGCGGCGAGCTCGGCGTCGCGGGTCATGTCCCAGGCGGCGGTCCAGCAGAGCGCCCGGGCCAGCGACGACTCGAAGCCGGCGATGTGCTGCACCACGTTCGCCATCGACCGCTCGTCCAGCCGCAGCTTGGTGTACGTCAGGTCGTCGTCGTTGAGCAGCAGCACGTCGGCGGCGGGCTTGCCGTGCAGCGCGGAGAGCTCGGTCTGCTCCCCGGTCACGTCGACCTCGATCCGCTCGCGGCGGATCAGCCGGCCGTCGGTCAGGTCGTAGAGGCCAACCCCGATCCGGTGGGTACGCAGCGTCGGGTGCCCGGCCGGC
Source organism: Micromonospora inositola (assembly GCF_900090285.1). Taxonomy (NCBI): domain Bacteria; kingdom Bacillati; phylum Actinomycetota; class Actinomycetes; order Micromonosporales; family Micromonosporaceae; genus Micromonospora; species Micromonospora inositola. The sequence continues at coordinate 3,218,294 of NZ_LT607754.1, forward strand.
GCCTCCTGGCGGACCAGCACCCGCTGGTACGCCCCGTCGGCCCCGGTGGTCACCTCGGGGCGCAGCGTGTTGACCTGCGCCGTCTCCAGCCACTGCGCGGCGAACTTGCGCAGCTCCCGGCCGGAGGCGGTCTCCAGCTCCGACAGCAGGTCGTCGAAGGTGGCGTTGCCCCAGGCGTGCTTGCCGAAGTACGCCCGCAGGCCGGCCAGGAACGGCTCCTCGCCGACGTACGCGACGAGCTGCTTGAGCACGCTGGCGCCCTTGGCGTACGTGATGCCGTCGAAGTTGACCTCGACCGCCTCCAGGTCCGGCATCTCACAGTAGACCGGGTGGGTGGAGGAGAGCTGGTCCTGCCGGTAGCCCCAGTTCTTCCGGATGGACAGGAAGGTCGTCCACGCGTCGCGGAACCGGGTGGCGTGGGTGTTGCACCAGTGGCTGGCCCACTCGGCGAACGACTCGTTCAGCCACAGGTCGTTCCACCAGCGCATGGTGACCAGGTCACCGAACCACATGTGCGCCAGCTCGTGCAGGATCGTGTTCGCCCGCTGCTCGTACTCGAAGTCGGTGACCTGCGAGCGGAAGATGTAGTGCGACTCGGCGTGGGTGACGCAGCCGAAGTTCTCCATCGCGCCGGCGTTGAAGTCCGGCACCCAGAGCTGGTCGTACTTGGGCAGCGGGTAGCGCACCCCGAACTTCTCGTGGAAGAAGTCGAAGCCCTGCTTGGTGATCAGGAACAGGTCGTCCGAGTCCAGGTACTGCGCCATGGAGGCCCGGCAGAAGACGCCCAGGTCGATCCCGTCGTGGCTGTCCCGCACCTCGTGGTACGGCCCGGCGCAGAGCGCGGTGATGTAGGTGCTCATCCGCGCCGACTCGGCGAAGTGGACGGTCTTGAGCGCCTCGCCGGCCGGTTCCTCCCGCTCCACCGGCATGTTGGACACCACCCGCCAGTGGTCCGGGACGGTGGCGTGCCAGGTGTAGACGCTCTTCAGGTCGGGCTGGTCGAAGCAGGCGAAGACCTTCTGCGCGTCCGCCGTCTCGAACTGGCTGTACAGGTAGGTCTCCCCGTCGACCGGGTCCACCGTGCGGTGCAGGCCCTGCCCGCTGTTCGAGTACCCGAAGTCCGCGTCCACCACCAGGGTGTTCTCCGCGTCCAGACCGGACAGCGTGAGGCCCTTCTCGGCCGACCAGCCGGAGATGTCGACGGGTGCGCCGTTGAGCGTCGCGGACCGGACCGAGTCGGCGGCCACCTCGATGAACGTGCTCGCCCCCGGCTCGGCGCAGCGGAACCGGACCTCCGTCACCGAGCGGAACGTGCGGCCGGTGGCCTGCACGGCGGTCGACAGGTCAAGGCTGATGTCGTACCCGGTCACGTCGAGCAGGCGGGCCCGCTCGGTGGCCTCGACCTGGGTCAGATTGCGCACTCCCGGCACTGTTCGTCTCCATCCCACTCGCGCCGCGTCCCGGCGGCCCCGCTTCGCCGGCCCGTTCGTGGCGGCCGGTCCGGTCCGAGTCTTCCATGTACCGACACCTTCGGTGGTCGAGGTCACGCTCTCATTCCGGTACCGGTCGATGCCGTCGGGGGTGAGGATCGGGGGAGGCGCCGGGCTCACCGGCGCACCCGTCGTGAAGGGATCTCACCGTGACCGAACGTGTCGCCGTGGACATGTGGTTCGACCCGCTGTGCCCGTGGGCGTGGATCACGTCCCGCTGGCTGCTGGAGGTCGAGAAGGTCCGGCCCGTGGACATCGACTTCCACGTGATGAGCCTGTCCGTGCTCAACGAGGGCCGGGACCTGCCCGAGCAGTACCAGGAACTGATGAAGAGCGGCTGGGGCCCGGTGCGGGTCTGCATCGCCGTCGAGCAGGCGCACGGCCAGGAGGCGGTGGCGAAGCTCTACACCGCGATGGGCAACCGGATCCACCTCGGCAAGGAGCCGCTCGGCCGGGAGATGCTGGTCGGCGCGCTCACCGAGGTCGGGCTGGACCCGGCGCTCGCCGACGCCGCCGAGACCACCGCGTACGACGAGGCGCTGCGGGCCAGCCACGAGGCGGGCATGCGGCCGGTCGGCACCGACGTCGGCACCCCGGTGATCCACGCCCCCGGCCCGGACGGCGACAAGGTCGCCTTCTTCGGCCCGGTGATCACCCCGGCGCCGAAGGGCGAGGCGGCCGGCCGGCTCTGGGACGGCGTGCTGCTGGTCGCCGGAACCCCGGGCTTCTACGAGCTGAAGCGTTCCCGCGAGCTGGGCCCCATCTTCGACTGAGGGCGGAGCCTCCGGCGACGATCCGGAGCCCCGTACCGGCCCCGGCGTCACCGGGCCGGTGCGGGGCTCGTTTCACCGGGTGTCCCCGCCGGCGGCCCGTGGGGCCGCAGCCCGGCAGCTCGGAGGAGGCATTCCGATGGGTAAGCACCGCCGTACGTCCGACGACGCGCCGCAGGAGACGGCGACCGAGGACTCCGGTGCGACGTACTGGTCCGTGGACGAGGCCGACTGGCCGGCCGTCCGGCCGACCCTGCCGGCCGAGATGGTCGACCTGCTGGCCCCGCCGATCGTGGTCGGCGTCGCCCGGGTGGTCGCCACCTCCCGGATGACCCCGCCCGCCGAGGCGGACCTGCCCACCCGCACGCCCGGCCCGATCCGGACCGGCGTCCTGGTCGGCGGTCCGGTGCCGGCGGGCGCGACCACCGTCCGGCTCGCCGGGCCGGCGGGGCCCGGCCGGCACCGCAACGCCCCGGCCCCGCTCGGCCGCAACGGCTGAGCGCGGCCCTTTCATCTGGTGGACGCGGTACGGGTCCGGGTCCGGCGGGCCGGGGGCCTTGGGTAGCGTCGGTGGGCATGACGGTCGTGCATCCGATCAACCGGGCCTGGATCACCACTGGCGGCACCGGCGCGCAGAACTACGACGAGTTCGCCGACGACGCGGAGATCACCGCGATCATCGAGGCGAACCCGCACAGTGCCCTCGGCGTCGAGATGCCCCACCGGGCGCCGGAGAGCCTCGGCAAGACCTTCCTCGACGCCCTCCCCGACGCGGTCGCCCGCCTGACCGAGGCCAAGGCGGACGGCAGCTACACCCCGGCGGAGCAGGTCGTGGTGCTCTACCGGATCAGCGCGCCGGGCGAGGAACCCGCGTACGGGCTGTTCGCCATGGTCGACACCGACCAGATCTCCACCCGGGCCGACGAGCCGGGCCTGGTGATCCGCAACGAGGACGTCTTCATCGCCAAGGTGCGGGAGCGGGTTGCCCTGGCCGAGGCGCTCGGGCACCTGCTCTCGCCCGTACTGCTGCTCCAGACCGGGCGCGGCGACGAGCTGCACGCCGCGCTCGCGGCGGCGACCGAGTCGGCCGGCGCGCCCGCCGCGACCGACGTCGACCAGTCCGGGCGGACGCACGCCATCTGGCTGCTGGGACCCGGCCCCGAGCAGGACGAGCTGACCGCCCTCGCCGGTGGCGGCGAGCTGGTGGTCGCCGACGGCAACCACCGCAGCCTGGCCGCGCAGACCGGCGGGCTGCCCCGCTTCCTCTCGGTGATCACCACGCCGGCGTCGGTGGCCATCCAGCCCTACAACCGGCTGGTCAGCGAGCTGACCACCACGCCGGCGGAGCTGCTCGACCGGCTCCGCGCCGCCGGCGCGGAGATCACCGGGATCGACGGCCCGGTCGAGGTCCCGGCGGCCGGCGGCGCCGTCCACCTCTACCTCGCCGGTCAGGGGTACGCGGTGACCCTGCCGCACGTCGACGGCGGCCGGCTGGAGAACCTCGACCACGCCCTGGTCGAGCGGCTGCTGCTGCGCGACGCGCTCGGCCTCGACCCGGGCGACAAGCGGATCACCTACGTGGGCGGCGACTACCCGGCGAGCTGGCTCACCGGGGAGGTCGACGCCGGCCGGGCCGAGCTGGCCGTCCTCGTCGCCCCGGTGACCGTGGACGACTTCGTCGCGGTCAACCTCGCCCGGGAGAAGATGCCGCGCAAGAGCACCTGGTTCACCCCGAAGGCCCGCGGCGGCCTGGTGGCCGCCGAGCTGTCCCGCTGAGCTGTGACGAATCCGCCTCCGTCTCGCCGCCCGCCCGGCGGCACGGAGGCCGGCCTGACAGACTGCGCGGTATGCGCGTCTACCTGGGATCCGATCACGCCGGTTTCGAGCTGAAGGTGCACCTGGCCAACCACCTGGCCACGCAGGGGTACGAGGTGGTCGACGTCGGCCCGCACGCCTTCGACCCGGACGACGACTACCCGGCGTTCTGCCTGCACACCGGTGACCGGGTGGTCAACGATCCGGGCAGCCTCGGCGTGGTCATCGGCGGCTCCGGCAACGGCGAGCAGATCGCCGCGAACAAGGTCGCCGGCGTCCGCGCGGCGCTCGCCTGGAACATCGACACCGCGCAGCTGGCCCGGGAGCACAACGACGCCAACATCATCGCGGTCGGCGCCCGCCAGCACACCCTGGACGAGGCGACCGCCCTGGTCGAGGCGTTCCTGACCACGCCGTTCTCCGGCAACCCCCGGCACTCCCGGCGGATCGCCCAGGTCGCGTCGTACGAGCAGACCCGCGAGCTGCCCGACCTGCCTGCCTGATCGCGTCAGCGGCCGGGGCGGGGGAGGTCCTCGCGGGGCACCCAGTTGCGCCGGATGATCACCACGCGGGCCTCGGCCTCGGCGAGATCCGCGTCGGTCGGCCGGGCGGCGTCCCGGGCCCGCAGCGCGGCGGTCACCCCGACCTGCGACGAGCCGGAACCGACCAGGCCGCGCAGCCCCCGCTCGCCCTCCTCGGCGGGGCCGGGGCGGCGGCCGCGGGGCGGCTCGTCGTGCACCCCGGCCGTCGTGGCACTCGGCCCGTCCGGGGCCGGCGAACCGGTCTCGGCCTCGCCGTGGTGCCGCAGCCGTCGGCGCCGTCGCTCCACATCACCCATCAGCCGACCGTACCGTCTCGGCGACCCGCCGGGCCCGTCAGAACACCTCCATCGGGGCCGGGGCGCGGTGCCAGCCGAACGCCGGACCGGCCGCCGCGAGCGACCTCGGCACCAGTTCCCGGACCCGGCCGGCGGCGGCGAGCGCCCCGAGTCCGGCGCCGCCCAGGTAGAGCTCGCCGAGGGCGCGTACGTCGCAGGCGAGCTGGGCCGACGCGGCGGTGGCCGTGCAGGTCGCGCCCGACGGGCCGCCGACCAGGTGCCACCGGCCGGCGTTCTCCGGCAGCAGCTCGTCGGTGACCTCGATCACCACGTCGAGGTCGGTGGCGTACCGGCGGGCGGCCAGCGCGGCGGGCAGGTCGACCACGCGTACCCAGAGCCCGTCGGAGAGCTGGGCGCCGAGCTGCCGCGGCTCGTTCACCAGCCACAACAGCGGCTCGTCCACGGCGGCGGTACGGAAGGACAGCCGCCGGGTCAGGTCGATCGAGAGCAGCAGCCGCCACAGCGCCAGGTACGCGTCGGGGTTTTCCGCGACCATCTCGTCGACCCGGACCTCGCCGCGCGGGCCGCCGCGGTCCCACTCGTCCTTCGTCCGGAACAGCGCGTACCCGTCGAGCCCCGCCGCCCCCTCGTGCAGCAGCACCCGCCGCTCGGTGGCACCCTCCCGCAGGCTCTTCACGTCGGCCAGCACGTACCGCCACCAGCGCTCGTCCCGGTCCGACCAGCCGGCGCGGTGAGCGCGGACCCGGTCGTACAGCCGGGCCAGCTCGGCCGGCCGCGCGGCCGGCTGGTCCAGGCGGAGCGTGCCCGCGACGGACGCCGCCTGCTCCGGCAGGCGCAGTTCGGTGGTGTCGCAGCTGATGGTGAGCCGCTGCGCGGCCAGGCCGTAGCCGAACCGGGGGTAGATCCGACCCTCGCTGGCCCAGAGCACCGCGACCGGCTCCCGGCCGGCGTCGCGGATCTCCCGCAGCTGGCGGCGCATCAGAGCGGTGAGCAGGCCCCGGCGGCGGTGGGTCGGGGCGACCGAGACCCCCGTCACGTGCGCCGCCGGCACGCTGGCGCCGGGCACCCCCAGCTCCCGGGTGAACGCCGCGGCGTACGCGACCGCCGTCGTGCCGTCGCGGACCAGCAGCCCGCGTTCCGGTTCGAAGATCCCTCGCTCGACCTCCAGCAGCTCCGGGTCGAGACCGACGTGGAAGGCCAGGGCCAGCAGCCCGGCGATCTCGTCGAAATCCTCGGCGCGGGGCACCACCACATCGGTCATCGGATGTGTGTAACGCATCACCGGCGGGGTCGGCGACCGATTTGCCGGCTCGCTACCCTCGGAAACGTGGCCGGCGTCGGTCACGGGGAGGACACGAGATGGCGGACCAGACCCAGCCGTGGGCCGAGCGCACCGTGGAGGTGCCGCCGCAGCCCGGGGTGCCGACCCAGCGGGACCCGTACCGGCGGGGGGTGGCCTCGGTGGGCCAGCGGCGCACCCCGCGCACCGAGCAGTTCCCCACCGCCGACCCCGCCGACTGGTCCGGCGGCTCCGCCCCGCGCCGGCCGATGGGCTGGCACCTGGCCCAGCTGCGCCGCGGCGGCGAGTGGAGCGCGGCGGGCGGCCTCTTCGCCTTCGTCTGCTGGGGCATCTGGGCGATCTCCGGCCGCGGTGACCTGACCGCGCCGCTGCTGACCTTCGTGCTGAGCCTGCTCACCGCGGTCGGCCTCTTCGCGCTCTCCCGCCTGCTCGGCCGGCTGATCTGGGAGCGCCAGCTGGGCCGGGTCCGGCGCAGCGCCCGTGGCGCGCACCTGGTGACGGCGCTCTTCCTGGCCGGCGTGGGGGTCGCCTACCTTCAGCAGACCGAGTGGGTCGTGACGGCCTGGAACTGGGTCACCGGCAACTGATCCCGGTACCCGCGGGCGGGTCGGCGTCGCGCCGCCCGCCCGCGCGCCCGGTCGCGGGATGCCGCGACGCCGGTCGTCACTCCACCAGGACGTCGGCTCCTTACCCGGCGGGGCGCGGTTCATCCGCTGCCCGGACCGGCCGTTCGGCGATCCGCGCGGCGCGTCCGGCGCACCGATCCCGGTCGGCCGTCGTGCCGGCGGGCGTTCGCGGACCAGCATTGGGGCCATGGGCGCGTATCGATCAGCGTACGAGCGGAGCATCGCCGACCCGGCCGGCTTCTGGCGGGACGCGGCGGCGGACATCGACTGGTTCCGGGCGCCGGAGCGGATCCTCGACGACAGCGCTGCGCCGCTGTACCGCTGGTTCCCCGACGCGGTGCTGAACACCTGCCACAACGCGCTCGACCGGCACGTGGCGGCCGGTCGCGGCGACCAGCCGGCGCTGATCCATGACAGCCCGGTCACCGGCACGGTACGCACGTACAGCTACGCGGAACTGCTCGCGGAGACCGCCCGGTTCGCCGGGGCGCTGCGCCGGCTCGGCGTCGGCCGGGGCGACCGGGTGCTGCTCTACCTGGCCATGGTGCCGGAGGCGGTGATCGCCATGCTGGCCTGCGCCCGGATCGGTGCGGTCCACTCGGTGGTCTTCGGCGGCTTCGCCGCGCACGAGCTGGCCGTCCGGATCGACGACGCCCGGCCGACGGTGATCGTCGCCACCTCCTGCGGCATCGAGGTGGACCGGGTCGTCGACTACCACCCGATCCTGACCGCCGCGCTAACCGAGGCGGCACACGGACCCGCGCACTGCGTGATCGTGCAGCGCCCGCAGCGTCCCGCGCCGCTGCTGCCCGGCCGGGACCTGACCTGGGACGAGGTGATGGCCGACGCCGAACCGGTGGACTGCGTGCCGGTCGCCGCCACCGACCCGCTCTACATCCTCTACACCTCCGGCACCACCGGTCGGCCCAAGGGCGTGGTGCGGGACAACGGCGGGCACGCGGTCGCGCTGCGCTGGTCGATGCGGAACGTCTACGACATCGGGCCGGGCGAGGTGTTCTGGGCCGCCTCCGATGTCGGCTGGGTGGTCGGCCACTCCTACATCGTGTACGCGCCGCTGCTCACCGGCGCGACCACCGTGCTCTACGAGGGCAAGCCGGTCGGCACGCCCGATGCGGGCGCGTTCTGGCGGGTGATCGCCCAGCACCGGGTGGCCGCGCTGTTCACCGCGCCGACCGCGATCCGGGCCATCCGCCGGCAGGACCCGGACGGCGCGCTGATCTCCGGGTACGACCTGAGCAGCCTCCGCACCCTCTTCCTCGCCGGCGAGCGGCTCGACCCGGACACCTGGGCCTGGGCGGGGGAGCGCCTCGGCGTGCCGGTGGTGGACAACTGGTGGCAGACCGAGACGGGCTGGCCGGTCGCGGCGAACCCGCGCGGCCTGCAGCCGCTGCCGATCAAGCCCGGATCCCCGTCGGTGCCCGTGCCCGGGTACGACGTCCGGGTGGTCGACGGCACCGGCCGGGAGGTTCCGCCCGACACCGACGGCTCGATCGTGATCCGGCTGCCCCTGCCGCCCGGCTGCCTGCCCACCCTGTGGGGCGACGACGAGCGGTACGTCCGCTCCTACCTGTCCACCTTCCCCGGCCACTACCTGACCGGCGACGGCGGGCGGTTCGACGCCGCCGGCTACCTCTACGTGATGGGCCGCACCGACGACGTGATCAACGTGGCCGGGCACCGGCTCTCCACCGGGGCGATGGAGGAGGTGCTGGCCGGCCACCCCGCGGTCGCCGAGTGCGCGGTGATCGGCGTCGCGGACGCCCTGAAGGGCCAGGTGCCCAGCGGGTACGTGGTGCTCAAGGCCGGCGCCGAGGTGGACCCGGACGCCCTCGCCGGCGAGCTGGTCGCCCTGGTCCGGCAGCGGATCGGCCCGGTGGCCGCGTTCCGTCGGGTGACCGTGGTGCCGGCGCTGCCGAAGACCCGCTCCGGCAAGATCCTCCGCCGGACGATGCGCGGCCTGGTCGAGGGGCGGGACGAGCCGGTCCCGGCGACCATCGACGACCCGGCCACCCTGGCGGTCTTCCGCGGCCTCGGGGCCGGGGCCGACTGATCCGGCGCCGGCCGGGGGTCTGCGGTCAGCCGGCGGCGAAGCGGTGCAGAACGAAGTCCTTCGCCGAGCCGCAGGCGATCACCTCGGTGTTCCACGAGCAGGATTCGCCGCGCACGTCCTTGAGCTGGCCCAGTTCGACGACCCGGCCGGACTCCGCGCCCACCCCGGCGACGCTGCGGTCGTCCTCGCCGCTGCCCAGCGGCTCGGCGAAGACGAGCAGGTTGCCGGCGTCGACCCGCACCGCCACCCCGTCCCGCGCGTCCAGCACCCGCTGCCCGTCCGGCCCGAAGAGGGTGACCGCCGGATCCGGGTACGTCCGCCGGGCCAGCACCCGCTCGCCGAGCGGCACCAGCAGGTCGGCGCCCGGGGCGGACCAGCGTTCCGCTTTCTTCCCCTCGGCCGCGGCCACCACCGCGGCGGTCGCCTGGTCGGCGTCGGTCACCTCCAGCAGGCAGGCCCGGTGCTCGCCGCACGGCACCAGCCCCTTGGGCCGGTGCCGGTCGTCGGGCGCCCGGTAGAGCACCGTCGGCTCCGCCGAACTCCCCAGGTCGTACGCGAGCAGCTGGAACCCGCCGTCGTCGTTCGCCACGTACAACCGGTCGGAGTGCGCGACGACCAGGTCGTCCGGCTCCGCGACGTTGGTGCGCCGGCGCAGCACCGCGCCGGTGGCCATGTCGATCAGGCGGACCGAACGGTCCGACGCCACCTGCACGATCCGCCGGACCTCGCCCTGCCAGGGATCCCGGGCGCCGCCGCCGGCGAAGCCCGGCCCGGCCAGGCCCTCCTCGCTGGTCACCAGGTGGACGCTGGTGCGCGAGCTGCCGTACTGGTCGCGCGGGTCGGCGCGGCTCCACTTCTCCGTACCGTCGCTCACCCGGAGGCCGACCAGCCGGTGTCCGTCCCGGTCGGCCAGCACCATCACGTCGGTGCCGAAGAAGAACTCGTCGTCGCCATGCACCGGGTGGTGCCACCGCTGCCGGCCGGAGCCGGCGTCGAGGACCTCCAGCTCACGGGGGGTGCTGGTGCCGGCGGCGTCCGCGACGAGGGCCACGGCGTCGGGCAGGGCGACGATCCGGTCCCACTGTTCGGCGGGCGCCGCGCTCTGCCGGCGCCACAGCTCCTCGCCGGTGCCCGCGTCGACGGCGATCACCTCCAGCCGGTCATCGTCCCGCGGGTACGCCAGATAGGCGCGGTCGCCCAGCGTCGCGGTGAACATGTCGCTGGGCCGGTCCGCGCCGGCCAGGATCCGCTTGCCCCTGTCGAACGCCTGGAAGTCCAGCTCCGGGTGCCGGTCCCTGGTCAGGTAGAGGACCGCCGCGGTGGCCACGCCGGCGAGGGCCGCCACCGCGCCGATCGAGATCCAGAGCGCCCGGCGCCGGCCGCCGGATCCCGCGGCGTTCGACGGGGGTACGCCCGGACCGCCGCCCGACACCGGTTGCGGTACGCCCGCCCAGGGCGCTGGTGGCGCCGCCAGCGCTCCTCCGGCCTGACCGGGCATCGGAGATCCCGCGGCTCCTCCGCCCTGGCCGGTGAGCCCGGCCGCTCCTGCGGCATGGCTGGGGGCAGCGCGCCCCGCCATCGCCGGCGTCGTACCCGCCGCCTCGTCGAGCAGTGTGCCGGCCGGCCCGAGACCGTGCGCCATCGCCGGCCGTGGGCGGCCGGCGTCGTTCGGCACCGTGTCGGCCGGCTCGCCGGCCCCGGCGGGCAGCCGCGGCGTCCGGTCGCCGTCCGGCAGCGTCCCGGCGGGTCCCGGCTCCGGTGACGCGCCGGCCGGTCCCGGCGGCGGGCCGGCGGGGGCGGGGATCAACGGCTTGGTCGTCGAGCGGCCCGGTCGCAGCGGCAGGTCGGTCAGCGCGCCCTCGGCGACCGGCAGTTCCGGCTGCTCCAGCACCGTCGGCGCGACACCCAGCTCGGCGTGGAGCAGCCGGGCCACCAGCGGGATCCGGGACGAGCCGCCCACCAGGAACAGGCCGGCGAGCCGTTCGGGGGTCAGCCCGGCGGCGGAAACGACCCGCCGGGTCTCGGTGACCGCCCGGCGCAGCAGCGGCGTCGCCACGCCCTCCAGATCCTCCCGGGTCAGCGCCACCGCCGCCTCCACCCCCGGTACGGCCACCGGCGCGACCGTGGCCCGGGACAGCATCTCCTTCGCGCCCCGGACGTTCTCCAGGAACCGGAGCCGGTCCCGCCACTGCGTGGTGTTCTCGGGCCGGGTCAGCCGGGCCCACTCGTCCGGGTTGGCGGCGGCGACCCGTGCCCCGAGCAGCTCCACGAGGGCCGCGTCGAGGTCCAGGCCGCCCAGGTCGTCGAGGCCGCCGCAGGAGACGACCGTGAAGCCGGAGTCGCCCCACGGGTCGGCGCCCTCGTTGCGTACCACGGCGACGTCCAGCGTCCCGCCGCCGAAGTCGAAGACGGCGACGGCGTCACCGACCGGCACCGGCCGACGCAGCACCTCGGTGTAGTGGCGGGCGGCGGCCACCGGCTCGCGCAGCAGCCGGGTCCCCGGCGGGGTGGGACCGGACATGGTGTGTTCGGCCGCCGGCGGCCAGCCGGCCAGCGCCAGCGCATCGGCGAGCACCTGCCGGCGGTCGGCGTCCCAGGTGGCCGGGCAGGTGACGACCGCGGGCGGCAGGAACCCGACCGTCCCGACCGCCGCCTCGGCGACCGTGAACAGGACCGCGGCGAGCAGTTCGGCGGGGGAGAGCCGACGATCGCCGAGCATGACGTCCGCCTCGTCGACCCGGCGCTTCGGGTTCGCTTCGTACCGGTCCGGGTCGACCTGGGCCAGCCGCTGGGCGTCCCGGCCGACGTGCAGCTGGCCGTCCGCGTCGGCGTACACGCCGGAGGGGAGGATCGGCTGCCCGTCGACGAGCAGTGGCCGGGTGCGCCCGTCCGGCCAGCGCAGCACGGCCACCGTGTTCGAGGTGCCGAGGTCGACGCCGAGGGCGAAGCCGTCCTGCTGGCCTGACATCGGTCGCTACCTCCACCTGACGAGCGGGATGTCCGGCCCCGCATCGTACGCAGCCCGCGCCGCCGCGCCCGACCATGGTCGATGAAGGCGTAAACGGGGTGCGTCACCTGGATGAGGGCCCTGCGCGTGCCTGGGTCGACGTAGGCAACGGGCGTGCTCGCAACGTGGCCGCGCCTTGCCTCGAAGTGGGCAGGCATGCCGAGCGGACAGCACGCCCGAGCGGCGGACATGAAATCGGCCCAGGTCGGGCACTCGTCCGACCTGGGCCATCTGGTTTGAGCGGGCGACGGGAATCGAACCCGCACCGTCAGTTTGGAAGAGCGTGCTCAAGTGGTCGTGATGCCCGAAACGCCTGCGGCCGGCGCGTGGCCCGGTTGCGTCTCGTGCTCGCTCGTGACCGCCACGCGCCCCGGCTACTGGCCCACCGATGGCCCGTGACGGCCTTGCGATTAGAAGATCAGACGGGCCTGGTAGGGGAGTTGCTACCCTGCTCAGGCTGGTCCGCCGTTGTCGGGCGGCATCGGCGTTGGCTGGCAGGCTTGGCTGTAACGGATGGCTGTCCAGCCCGACCCCGCCGGGCCGCCGCTCGTGTTCGGGTCGTCGGCCTGGCGCAGCTTCGTCCGCGCGCTGAAGGGCGATCGGCTGAGCTGAGAGGACCGCGAATCAGGGGAAGGAGGCGCGTGGTGGGGCCTTCCCCTCTGCTTCTCTAGAGCCTGCTCCGTTCCGGGTGCATCCCGTTGACCATCTCGTGCCCCGGCCTCTGGATGCAGTGCGACCCTGGCTCGGCCCCGCACACCGGGCACGGCCGCCAATCCTGGACCGGGCCGGCGTCGTGACCCAAGATCAGGGCGACCTCGCTCATCTCGTCGGCTATTTCGTGCAGGCTCGGGTCTCGGTGCCGGATGGCAGCCTGGTGGATCTTTTGAATCGACTGTCGCGCCCGCTCCAGCGCGCGCCTTGCCGGTTCGCCAGGATCAGAAGACATGCCGTGCGGGCTTCCCCGGAAAGTGGGGATGAAACCGGCCAGCTGGGGACCACCACCGAGATCACGTCCTGCCCGAGATCCCAAGGTCCTGTCCTAGCGGATCTCTGAGGAGGGCCGGGGTTCGGGGCGGAGCCCCGAGGTCTTCAAGGTCCTGATGTCCGTCAGTGTGGCCGGCCGGCCCGGCCGGCGCGGCCCGCTTTGCGGGCCGCCTTGATCCGATAGAGGGCAATTCGGCATTGCGCCCGGTCTGCGCCGTGTCCTCCGTCGACTGATGTCACTCGTCCGCCAACTGATCTGCGACACAGTCGGCGCGCGGAACGCGGCATGACCGGACGTTCCTCAAACAGCTGCGTGATGCCAACCAATCCGGGTACCTACCTGGGGTACGCGAGTCTGTACGTCGACGCCGTCACCCCGAATGACGGCACACCGACCAGAACGGAGGGCCGATCGGGTACCGGTGAGTGGTGGGCGAAGAAGAGGGGCCTATGAGGCATATCTTCCGGTCCCGACCGGTGTTGACCGAGGAGACGCACCGGGCGACCACGTTCGAGATCTTCTTCGACATCGTGTTCGTCTTCGCCCTCACCCGGCTCATCGCGTTCATGGGGGAACCACCAACGCTCCTGTCCATGGCGCAGGGGATGCTCCTGCTGCTGCTCCTCATGATCTCCTGGGGGGCCTACACCTGGCTGGGCAACCAGGCCCGCGCCGACACGGGTTTGGTCCCCGCCGGCACGGTGATCGCGATGGCTGCCATCTTCGTAGCCGCCCTGGTGATACCCGATGCCTGGCGGCACGGTCGCGACGTGAACGCACCGCTGACCCTGGCCGTGGCCTACATCGTGATACGGGCGGTGCAACTTGCCCTCTACTTCTACGCGGCGGCGGAAGACCGGCAATTGCGCGGCAAACTGCTCATCTTCGCGATCCCGACGGCGCTGGGCTGGATAGCGCTCATCCTCGGCGCGGTGCTGGGCGGCACCGCGCAGACCCTCCTGTGGGCGGCGGCGTTCGTCATCGACATCGGCGGCGGACGCGTCGCCTACGTCTTCCGCGGGGGGTGGCCGCTACGCAGCCCGAGGCATTTCGCCGAACGGCACGGCCTCGTGCTCATCATCGCCCTTGGCGAGTCCCTCATCTCGGTGGGAACCGGGGCCGGGACGGCGGTGGCCCGCTGGCCGGTCCTGGTAGCGGCGCTGCTCGGCCTCAGCATGACGGTGTGCCTGTGGTGGCTCTACTTCGCCAACGCCGCAGCGGCCGCCGCCCGAGCCTTGGCGCAGGCGCCGGGGATTCGGCGCGACAAGATAGCCAGCGACGGGTACAGCCTGGGTCTCCTACCGCTGATCGCCGGGGTTATCTACCTTGCGCTGGGCACCGAGCAGGTCCTCGCCGACCTGGCCCGCAACCGGCCTCAGCACCCCTTCGGGGAGCCGTTGGACTGGACCTCGACTACCGCGCTGTACGGCGGGGTGGTCCTCTACCTCACCGGCCGACTGCTGTTCCTGCGGCTTGCCGTCCGATCCGCCCCGCCAGCGCAACTCGTCGCCGCCGGGGTGGCCCTCCTCCTCCTGCCGGCGGCCCGAGGCATGCCCTCCCTGGCCGCGCTCGGCCTGCTCACCGCCTTCCTCATCGCACTGGTCTGCTACGAGCGGCTGGCCCAGGGGTCCAAGGCGGTGACGCCCTCGGGCTGAGACCGGCGCCCTTCCTGGCGGCGGCTCGCCGCATGGTTCGAAGCGAAGCAGGCCCGCCGGGCAGCCCTGACCGCCGCTGCCGCCTACGCCGCCCACCTCATCCGGCCCCACCTGCCCACCGCGGCGGCCCTCACCGTGGACGTCATCAACGGGGAACTGCGCGCCGTCCTCGACAGAGACCGCCGCACCCTGTGGTACGCGCCCGCATGTCCGACCGGCCTCGACGACGCCACGGTGGAAGACGTCGAGGGCGTCATGCGCGACGCCCTGGAATTCGGTGCGGACGAGAAGTCACTCGAAGAGGCCGGGTGGCAGACTCCCCCGGCCTCGCCCGCGGCCGGCCGTTGGGTCAGGGGGTGACCGCCTGCTTGGCGATCAGCTCGAACGAGCGGATCCGGTCCTCGATGTCGTAGACCTGGGTGGTCAGCATCAGCTCGTCCGCCCCCGTGCGCTCGCGCAGCTCGTCGAGCTGGCGGGCCACGGTCTCCGGGGAGCCGAGCGCCTGCCCCTCGAACCGCGACCGCGCCACCTCCAGCTCCTGCGGCGTGTACGGGTACCGGGCCGCTTCCTCGGGGCTGGCCAGCAGCTGCGCCTGGCCGGTATGCATGCGCAGGAAGGACAGCATGGCCGGGCCGGCCAGGTACTCCGCGCGCTCGTCGGTATCCGCGCAGATCGCGTTGACCGAGACCATCGCATACGGCTTGTCGAGGTACTCCGACGGGCGGAAGTGCTGCCGGTACAGGGCCAGTGCCGGCAGTGTGTTGGCGGAGCTGAAGTGGTGCGCGAAGCTGAACGGCAGGCCCAGCATGCCGGCCAGCTGCGCGCTGAACCCGCCCGATCCGAGCAGCCAGATCTTCGGCATGTTGCCCAGCGCAGGGATCGCGGTGATCCGCAGCCGGGGCTCGCGCCTGGTGAAGTAACCGATGAGATCGTCAAGCTCCTGCGGGAACGCCTCGGCGGACAGGCCCTTCGTCGTCCGGCGCAGGGCCAGCGCGGTGACCTGGTCGGTGCCGGACGTCCGGCCGATGCCCAGGTCGACCCGGCCCGGGTGCAGCGCCTCCAGGGTGCCGAACTGCTCGGCCACCGCCAGCGGGGCGTGGTTGGGCAGCTGCACGCCGCCCGAGCCGACCCGGATCGTCGAGGTCGACGCCGCCAAATGCGCGATCAGCACAGACGGGGACGAACTGGCGACCCACGGCGTGTTGTGGTGCTCGGCCACCCAGAACCGCCGGTAACCCAGCTCCTCGGCGCGGACCGCGAGCGCCGTGGTGTGCCGGAGGGCCTCGGCGGAGGATCCGGTGGCGTCGACCGGAGCGACATCGAGGACAGAGAGAGGTACGTCAATCACAAGATCATTCCTTTGGTGGTGGGGTTGTCGCGTGGCGGGATGGTCTAAACCGGACTCCGGCCCGGGTGGCTAGCGGCGGAACCGCCGGTGAACAGGGCCAACGCGGTGAGGTGGACGCGCTTGGCGCCGAAGCGGCTCATGGCCCAGGCAGCCAGCGGGATCACGGCGCAAAGAGCGAGCGTGTAGCCGGTGGCGACCCTGCACGGTGGCGAGTGGCGCGTCGAACACCGTCGCCAGCGGATGGAGAGCGACGTTGACGATGGTCACGTCGAGCACGGCCATGATCGAGCCGATGACGACGACCACGAGGGTACGGGCGAGAGTGGCGGCGGATCCGGCGGTTCGTGCCGGTCCAGTGACGGTGCTCATCCCCCCCCCGTCACATACCGTGCTCGGCGCGAGCGGTGCGCAGCGCGCGGCCCCACCACAACAGCTGGTCGACCATGTTCTTGGCGGCGCCCTCGCAGACCGCCGGGTCGAGCGGTCTGCCGTCCTCGCCCAGCCCGGACCAGGGCCCGTGCAGGCTGACGGAGTCGCGCACAGTCATGGCGTGCAGCTCGGCGAAGACCTGACGAAGCTGCTCGACGGCGCGAAGCCCGCCGCTCAACCCGCCGTAGGAGACGAAGCCGATCGGCTTGGCCTGCCACTGGGTGTAGTGCCAGTCGATGAGGTTCTTCAACGAGGCCGGAAAGCTGTGGTTGTACTCGGGCGTGACGACGACGAACGCCTCGGCGGCGGCCAGCCGTGGGCTGACGTCGGCGAGAACGGCCTGAGTCCCCGGCGCGGGGGCGGGAAGGCCGTCCCACCCGGGCATGGACACGGGAAGATCCAGGCCGGCGACATCGACAACGTCGAGATCGATGTCGGTGCGGTGGCCCACATGGCCGGTGAACCACTCGGCGACCGACAGGCCGGAGCCGCCGCCACGAGCACTTCCGATGATGACGGCGACCCGGAGCGCGGGGTCGTTCGAAGGTGCGAAGTCAGACATCGCGGTCTCCCCTCTCGTTTCATTGCCACGATTCGCTGCACGTCAGGTAGCATACAACGAGTATTGCAAAAGATAAAACGATCGTTGTAATCGGCCTTGATCGACATGTGGGAGATGAAGCGATGACCGGCGCGGGCTCAGAGGACAAGACAAGGACGGCCCAGCCGCGGCGGGGCCGGGTGGACAAGGCGACAGCGATCGTGCAGGCCGCGTGCGAGGTCTTCGGACGGGACGGCTACTCCCGGGCCAGCATCGACACGATTGCCGCCGAGGCCAGCGCCTCGACTCGCACCATCTACAACCACTTCCCGGGTGGGAAGGAGGAGTTGTTCCGCTCCATCATGCGGTTGAGCGCAGAGCGGGTCAGGGACGAGCAGCTCGCGCAGCTGCGGAGGTACCTGGATCCGGAGCGTCCGCCGCATCCTGACGACCTTGAACGTGACTTGCTCGCGCTGGCCCGCGCCTGGGTCGGCTTGATAACGGACTCCCGCGACCACTTCTCGCTGGTGCGGCACATCTACGCGGAAGCCGGGCACATCCCGGCCGAGGTCTTGGATGCCTGGCAGGAGGCCGGACCGCGCGTGGTGGGCCGCGAGGTGGCGTCTGCCATGGCCGCGTTGGGCGATCGTGGCCTGATCGACGTCCACGGCAGCCCGGCCCAGGCCGCCGTCCATTTCATGGCGTTGATCTCAACCGAGATCACGCAACGGTCCTACTGGGGGGTCAGCCCGCTCCCGCCGGAGGAGGTCGACCGGCTGACCTCCGCCGGAGTACGCGCGTTCCTGCGGGCGTACGGCTCCGCAGGCTGAGTTGGAGCCGCCCTCAAACCGGAACCCGGCAATCGGGAGCCTCCACAGCACCCGTTCACGCTGGGCGTGCCGGTCGTCGGTGAACAGCGCCTCCAACCGGGCGCGGGGGATGGAGCGGTCGCCGCAGCGGGCAGGCTTGCGGCGTTCCAGCCGCCGGGCCGGATTGGTCGCCAGGAGTTCTT
This sequence comes from Micromonospora inositola, assembly GCF_900090285.1. Taxonomy (NCBI): domain Bacteria; kingdom Bacillati; phylum Actinomycetota; class Actinomycetes; order Micromonosporales; family Micromonosporaceae; genus Micromonospora; species Micromonospora inositola. The sequence goes on from NZ_LT607754.1 coordinate 3,236,181, forward strand.
GGCGCTGGGCCCAGGCGGTGAAGGAGGTCAGCGCGGACAGGTGCCGGTTCCAGGTGGCAGCCGCCGCGCCGTCCCACCGCCGCATCACTGTGGCGTAATCCTCCGGCGTCAGAGCGTCGGCGGACCGGCTGGCCCCGGCGATGGCGACCAGGTGAGCGAGCGTCTCGGCATAGCTGGCGCGGGTCGTCGCGGCCCGGACGGATTCGAGGTAGCGCTCGACGGCTAGTGGCCCACGGATGGCCCGCAAGATCGAAGCGGGGGAGTGGTCGAGCGGACCAGGATCGGGGGATACAGCCTCTGACCTGGGGCGGAGGCTGGTGGAGCGGGCGACGGGAATCGAACCCGCACCGTCAGCTTGGAAGGACGAAGATCAGGGCGGACAAGGCACTGGTGGGCCAGGCCAAGACAGCGAGTGTGAGACCGGTCGTGCCCCTGGCGACCGCCCGAGGTACCGGCCACTACGCACTCCCGCGCGAGCCAGCCACTGGGTGGCGTTCAATGTCAACGACGTTCCGCAGCTGGCGTTGATACCGAACCAGATCTTGGTTCTTGCGAAGCTTCCTCGCTGGTCGACAGTATGAGCCGACCAGAGCGAAGGAGCGCCACCCATGCGTCGCGGTGATCATGTATGCGCCGCGTGGCTGAGTGGCGCGCCGGGTCGGTACCCGTCGATCAGCAGCATCACGACCATCAGGATGATCACGACGCCCAGGTGCAGGGCGGAGTTGACGGTTGCGCCGAGCGGGGTGCTGGCCAGAACGAGGGCGGCCGTGACGACGCGGCTGGTGGTCCGCCCGACGTCGAGGGAGTGGCGAAGGTCGGCGATGGCGGCGAGGAAGAGGGCCACGCCGGCGGTGAGGGCGAGCGCGGCCGGCCATCCGGCCGGGGTGTCGGGGTGGGCGACCACGGCGTGCAGGCCGGTGGCGGTGGCGATGATGCCGAGCAGCAGCGCGAAGTGGTTGAGGACGTAGACGCGGGCGGACAGGCGGCTTCGTGCTGCCTGGTCGGCGCGGTCGAGGGCCGCCTCGCCGGCCGCGGTGTCGGTGAAGTAGGTCCACCAAAGGGTGGCCGGAAGGGCGAGGGCCATCACGACGGCGCCGGCGACGCCGAGGTCGAGGTGGTCCACCCGGGCGCCCATACCGATGGCGACGACGGTTTCACCGAGGGCCACGATGACCAGCAGGCCGTGCCGTTCGACGAAGTGGGCTGGGCGGATGTGGAAGCTGGCGGCGGCGGCGAGCCAGGAGTGCCCGGGCAGCAGGTAGGGCAGGACGGTCTGGGTGAAGATGGCGGCGACCCAGAGGACGGGTACGACGGGTCCGGTGAGCAGGCCGGCGGCGAGGATGAGCGCGGCCCCGCCGAGGTTGTAGGGGGCGAAGCGGCGGACCGCGGCGCGGGCGGTGCTCTTGGCGAACTGGCTGACGTGGACGGTGACGACGATCAGGTAGCCGATGCCGAAGAGCAGGCCGCTGCCGGTGAAGGCGTCGGGGATGGCGACGGCGGTGAGAAGGAAGCCGGCCATGCCGCCGAAGAGGAGGAGTTTGCGGGTGGGGCGGCGGGGTGGGACGTGGTTGGTGAGCCAGGCGTATGCGCTGTAGAGGTACCAGAGCAGGCCGAGGATCATGACGGTCTGGCCGACGCCGGCCCAGTTGAGGTTCGTCTCGAGCAGGTTGGCGAGCTGGGTGACGGTGAGGACGAAGACGACGTCGAAGAAGAGTTCGACGGGGGTGGCGCGTTCGGCGACGTCGGTGTCGGCGTTCCGGTCGTGGGGCTCGCTCGGCATGGCGTGACGGTAGCGGGCGGCGGCGGCCGTCCGAGGGCGTACAGGACGATCACCCCCGGGTCGCGGGGGCGACGCCGGGGGTGGCCGGGGGAGCGGCCGGTTCAGTAGTTGCGGTGGGCGTCCCACCAGGCCTGGCCGGCCTCGGGGAGGGTGTCGATCGGGTCGTAGTAGGCGTACGAGCATGAACGGGCTGACGTCATCCACAGCCTGCCTAGCGCGCTGGGCTTGGATGGTGAGTCGTAGAGCGGATCTCCTCGTCGGGCAGTCGCAGACCGTCCAGCCTCCCCGGGCGGGGACAAGGTGGAGCGCCTCGCCAGCCGAACGACCTTGGCCCCGTCCGGGGAGGCTGGTAGCCCTTGTGGTGCCCGGCGAGGGGATCCGCGGCGGCATCTCTGAGGAAGGTCGGGGTTCGGGGCAGCGCCCCGATCTTCGTGCTCCTGGCGCCTGCAAACGTGGCCGGCCGGCCCGGCCGATGCCGGCCGGAGGTCGCCAGCAGGCCAGGGCCGGGCCGGTGCGGCCCGCTTGCGGGCCGCCTTGACGCCGCGACCGTGCGGGTGCCCCGCAAGCTGGCAGCGCTGAAGGATCGTCTGGAGTTCGGGCCGCCCAAGTCGGCCGCTGGGGTCCGGGTCGTCGCGCTGCCGGCGGCCGCAGTTGAGTCACTGCGCGAGCACCTGGCCGAGTACGCCAACGACGGCCCCGAGGCACTCATCTTCACCGGCGCGAAGGGGGCGCCGCTGCGTTCCGGCAACTTCGGGCGCGCCGTCAGATGGACCCAGACGGTCGCCTCGGTGGGCCTGGCTGGCTTCCATTTCCACGACCTACGCCACACCGGCAACACGCTCGCCGCGTCAGCGGGGCCAGCACGCGGGAGCTCATGCATCGCATGGGACACGGCACCATGCGCGCCGCTCTCATCTACCAGCACGCCACCAGCGAGCGCGACCGCGAGATCGCCGGCGCGATGGACCGCCGGATCGCCGGCGAGGGCCGACGGCGACGGTGAATGGCACGCGGATGGCACGCAAGATCCAACATGGGGGAGAAGCGAAGAGGCCCAGGTTCCCCGATCATGCGGTCTACCTGGGCCTTCGTGGTGGAGCGGGCGACGGGAATCGAACCCGCACCGTCAGTTTGGAAGACTGAAGCTCTGCCATTGAGCTACGCCCGCGAGCGCCCCGCGATGACGAGGCGCGCCGACAGCGTACCCAATGCCCGGCCCGTCCGCGCAGCGCCTACCGCCGCGCCGGCGGCGGGCGGGGCGGCGGGTCGATGCGGCCCCGGGACGTCCGGTGGGCGCCGACGGCATACACTTCTCGTCGCCACGGGGTGTGGCGCAGCTTGGTAGCGCACTCGCTTTGGGAGCGAGGGGCCGTGGGTTCAAATCCCGCCACCCCGACTGTCGTCCGCGGCCGGGTCGCCCGGGAACCGCCGATTTTTCCGCGCGGTACCCGGGCGCTGCCGAAGCAGACTGCCGGCTCGCCTACACTCGATGCGCGCAAACACGCCCAGAATCAACTGAGATCCGTCAAGGAGTACGCCTGTGAAGAGCACCGTCGAGACTCTGAGCCCGACGCGCGTACGGCTCGCCATCGAGGTGCCGTTCGTCGAGCTCGAGCCGAGCCTCAAGAAGGCGTACCGGGAGATCGGTTCGCAGGTGCAGGTTCCCGGCTTCCGCCGGGGCAAGGTGCCGACCGCCGTGATCGACCAGCGGGTGGGCCGGGGCACCGTCCTCAACGAGGCGGTGCAGGAGGCCATCCCGCAGAACATCCTCGCCGCGGTCCGCGAGCACGACCTGAAGACCCTCGGCCGTCCGGAGGTCGAGATCACCGAGTTCAACGACGGTGACTCGCTGAACTTCACCGCCGAGGTCGACGTCCGCCCGGAGATCACCCTGCCGGACCCGGCCACCATCGAGGTGACCGTGGACGAGATCCAGGTCGACGACAGCGAGATCGACGAGCAGGTCAAGGGCCTGCGGGAGCGGTTCGCCACGCTGAAGACCGTCGAGCGGGCCGCCCAGGAGGGCGACTACGTCCAGATCGACCTGAACGCCACCGTCGACGGCGAGGACGTGCCGGGCGGTTCGGCGAGCAACATCTCGCACGAGGTCGGCAGCCAGCAGCTCCTGCCGGGCCTGGACGAGGCCGTGGTCGGCCTCGCCGCCGGCGACAGCACCACCTTCTCCACCCAGCTCGTGGGCGGCGACTTCGCCGGCCGGGACGCCGAGGTGGCGGTGACGGTGCGCACCGTCAAGGAGAAGGAGCTGCCGGAGCTGGACGACGACTTCGCCCAGATGGCGAGCGAGTTCGACACCATCGAGGAGCTGCGGAACGACCTGCGTGAGCGGGTGACCCGGGGCAAGCAGGTCGAGCAGGTCTACGCAGCCCGCGACAAGGCCCTCGAGGAGATGGTCGCCACCGCCGAGGTGCCGGCCCCCGAGGGCGTCGTCCGCGAGGAGGTCGAGAGCCGCAAGGCCGCCATGGTCGACCAGCTCGAGCGGATCGGCGCCTCGCTGGAGGAGTACCTCGCCGCCGAGGAGAAGACCGAGGAGCAGATCGACGCCGAGCTGACCGAGGCGGCGACCGACGGGGTGAAAATCCAGCTTCTGCTGGACACCCTGGCCGACGCCGAGGACGTCCAGGTCTCCGACGACGAGTTCGGTCACGAGATCGTCCACCGCGCCCAGCGCGCCGGCATGGCCCCGCAGCAGTACTACGACCAGCTGGTCCGCTCCGGCGCCGCCACGGCCGTCTTCGGCGACGTCCGTCGCGGCAAGGCGCTCGCCTCGGTGATGGAGAAGATCAAGATCAAGGACTCGGCCGGCAACGAGGTCACCCTCGACGCGCTGCGTGCCGCGAACGAGGCCGAGCACGACCACCAGCACTGATCGATCGGGTTGGCCGCCGTCCGCCGCTTTCGCGGTGGACGGCGGCCGAAACCCTTTTCCGGGTACGTCTCCAGGACAACTGCGCTGAGAGCGAACAGTGCCCCGACCGGGAGTACGCCCCCCGGCTGAGCGGTTAGTGTCGGTAGGACGGTACGGAGAGCGAAGGGCTGCCATGACCGACATGCACATCCCAGCGAAGCCGCTCCGGGCGATCGAGGCCCGAGGTGGCGACACCATTGGCAACCTCGACGACTCGGTCTACAACCGGTTGCTCAAGGAGCGGATCGTTTTCCTGGGCAGCGAGGTGACCGACCAGGTCGCCAACCGCATCTGCGCGCAGCTGCTGCTGCTCGCGGCGGAGGACCCGGACCGCGACATCAACCTCTGGATCAACTCGCCGGGTGGCTCGGTCTACTCCGGCATGGCGATCTACGACACCATGCAGTTCATCGACAACGACGTGTCGACCGTGGCGATGGGCATGGCGGCCTCGATGGGCCAGCTGCTGCTCTGCGCGGGCACCAAGGGCAAGCGGTACGCCCTGCCGCACGCGCGGATCATGATGCACCAGCCGTCCGGTGGCCTCGGCGGCACCGCGTCGGACATCGCGATCCAGGCCGAGCAGATGCTCTACACGAAGCGGATGTTCCAGGAGCGGGTCGCCTATCACACCGGCCAGAGCCAGGCGCAGATCGAGGCGGATTCGGACCGGGACCGCTGGTTCACCGCCCAGGAGGCCATGGACTACGGCTTCATCGACAAGGTGATCATCGGGGCCGCCCAGGTTCCGGATGGCGCCGGGACCCTGAGCTGAGGAGCTGACGATGACCGATCTGAGCCTGCCGCCCCAGTTCGCGGCCGTGCACAACCGTTACGTGCTTCCCTCGTTCGTGGAGCGCACGTCGTACGGGGTCAAGGAGTCGAACCCGTACAACAAGCTCTTCGAGGACCGGATCATCTTCCTCGGCGTGCAGGTGGACGACGCGTCGGCCAACGACGTGATGGCCCAGCTGCTGACGCTCGAGGGCACCGACCCGGACCGCGACATCATCATGTACATCAACTCGCCCGGTGGTTCGTTCACCGCCATGACGGCGATCTACGACACCATGCAGTACGTCCGGCCGGACATCCAGACCGTCTGCCTGGGCCAGGCGGCCAGCGCGGCGGCGGTGCTGCTCGCGGCGGGCACCCCGGGCAAGCGGATGGCGCTGCCGAACTCCCGGATCATCATCCACCAGCCGGCCACCGAGGGCGGCTACGGTCAGGGCTCGGACATCGAGATTCAGGCCCGGGAGATCCTGCGGATGCGGACCCAGCTGGAGGACATGCTCTCCCGGCACTGCAATCGCCCGACGGAGCAGGTCCGCAAGGACATCGACCGGGACAAGATCATGACGGCCGAGGAGTCCAAGGAGTACGGGCTGGTCGACACGATCCTCACCAGCCGCAAGAAGGGCCTGTTGGCGGCCAACGCCGCCAGCTGAGCAACACCGGGTCGGAGGTCGGCCGTGGATCCGCTCCCGGCCGACCTCTGACACACCCGTTTTGGGGGTCGGAGAAACCTCCGCCAGCGGGTAACGTCGGGTCTGTACCGCTTCGCTGGGTCGGACCGGCGGGGCAAACAGACGGACGGGCGCCCGGCGCCCGCAGGTCAGGGCCGGCGTTCCGGCCGACGAGTGCAGGGAGAACGTAGGTGGCACGGATCGGTGACGGCGGCGACCTACTGAAGTGCTCCTTCTGCGGCAAGTCGCAGAAGCAGGTCAAGAAGTTGATCGCGGGCCCCGGGGTCTACATCTGTGACGAGTGCATCGATCTCTGCAACGAGATCATCGAGGAGGAGCTGGCCGAGTCCGGCGAGGTGAAGTGGGAAGAGCTTCCCAAGCCGATGGAGATCTGCCAGTTCCTCGACAACTACGTGGTCGGCCAGGACCAGGCGAAGAAGGCGCTCGCGGTCGCGGTCTACAACCACTACAAGCGGATCCAGGCCGAGGCGGCCGGCGCGCCGGGTTCCGGCAGCGACGCCGTCGAGCTGGCCAAGTCCAACATCCTGCTGCTCGGCCCGACCGGCTGCGGCAAGACCCACCTGGCGCAGACCCTCGCGCGGATGCTCAACGTCCCGTTCGCGATCGCCGACGCCACCGCGCTCACCGAGGCGGGCTACGTCGGCGAGGACGTGGAGAACATCCTCCTCAAGCTGATCCAGGCCGCGGACTACGACATCAAGCGCGCCGAGACCGGGATCATCTACATCGACGAGGTCGACAAGATCGCCCGTAAGTCGGAGAACCCGTCGATCACCCGCGACGTGTCCGGCGAGGGCGTCCAGCAGGCGCTGCTGAAGATGCTGGAAGGCAGCGTGGCCAACGTGCCGCCGCAGGGTGGGCGGAAGCACCCGCACCAGGAGTTCATCCAGATCGACACCACCAACGTGCTGTTCATCTGCGGTGGCGCCTTCGCCGGGCTGGACCAGATCATCGAGGCCCGCACGGGTTCCGGCGGCACCGGCTTCGGCGCCCGGCTCCGGTCGGTCTCCGAGCGGTCGACCGACGACATCTTCAGCCAGGTCATGCCGGAGGACATGCTCAAGTTCGGGCTGATCCCGGAGTTCATCGGCCGACTCCCGGTGATCACCAACGTGCGCAGCCTCGACCGCAGCGCGCTGGTGCGGATCCTGACCGAGCCGCGTAACGCCCTGGTCCGGCAGTACCAGCGCCTCTTCGAGCTGGACGGCGTCGAGCTGGAGTTCGAGCCGCCGGCGCTGGAGGCCATCGCCGACCAGGCGATGCTCCGCGGCACCGGCGCCCGCGGCCTCCGGGCGATCATGGAAGAGGTCCTGCTCTCCGTGATGTACGAGGTGCCGAGCAACCCCGATGCCGCCCGCGTGCTGATCACCCGCGAGGTGGTCCTGGAGAACGTCAACCCGACGATCGTGCCCCGCGAGTTCACCGGTCGCCGGGCTCGTCGGGACCGCGAGGAGAAGTCCGCCTGACCTCCCCACCGACCGCGTCCGGGGCCATTCCCTGGCGCGGTCGGCGTGAGCGGGTCCTGCGGTCCCATTCGCCTGACGGTGTGACGACCACCATCACCAGCCGCACCGGCTCGTCGCCCGCGTTGCGGTAGCCGTGCTCCCGGTCGGCGTGGAACTCGATCGTCTCCCCGCCCCGTACGACGTGCGCGACTCCGTCGACCACGACGGTCGCCGTCCCGGTCAGGACGTGCAGCACCTCGCGGGTGCCGCGGGGGTGGTCGGGGGAGTGGTGCGTCTCGCCGGGTTGCAGCCGCCAGTCCCAGAGTTCGACCAGGTCCGGTTCGCCCAGACCGCTGAGCAGTTGGGCGCCCCCGCCGTGCTCGCCCCGCCAGAGCACCGGCGCCTCGCCGGCCGCGGTGATCCGCACGGTCCTCTCCTCGACCGGCTCGAGGAGGTGGGCGATGTTGACCCCGAAGGCGTCCGCGACCCGGCAGAGCGTGCCGATGCTCGGGTTGGTCCTGGCCCCTTCGATCTGCACGAGCATGCCCTTGCTGACCCCGGACCGCCCCGCCAGTTCCTCGAAGGACCAGCCGCGCGCGGCCCGCAGTTCGCGTACCTGCCGCGCGACGGCGGAGGTCACCGCGCTCACCCGCCCGGCACTGGCGTCGGTCATCACACTATCCTTAGCGGTCAATATTGTGGTACGACATTCGGATGTTCCCCATTGTGCTCGCGGCGGTGTCCGCAGTCGCGTTCGGCACGGCCGACTTCTCCGGCGGAAAGGCGTCCCGCCGCGCCGACCCGGTCTCCGTCACGGTGGTCTCACAGCTGCTGAGCGTCCCGCTGCTGCTCGCGCTCGTGCTGGTGGTGCCCGGCACGCCCCACACCGTCGACCTGGTCTGGGGCCTGTTCGCCGGGGTGGCCGGCGCCGCCGGCGTGGTGCTGCTCTACCGGGCCCTCGCCGGCGGGATGATGGCGGTCGTCGCGCCGGTCACCGCGATCACCGCCGCCCTGGTGCCGATCGTCGCGGGCCTGTTCACCGCTCACTCGCCCGGCACCCTCCCGCTCTGCGGCGCCGGCCTCGCCGTGCTGGCCATCGCCCTGGTCAGCCTCGGGGAGGGCGGCATTTCCGGGGCGGTGTCACCGCGCGTGGTGGGCATGGCCCTCTGCGCGGGCGCC